>NZ_SGXU01000020.1:0-49325 GCF_005435015.1 Halorubrum sp. SP9 | reverse complement strand
CAGCGAACGTAGTGAGCGAGCACGTCTGATTTTGGTTCGAATCCCACCGTGCTCGCTCCGAAACCGTCGGTTTTTTGATCGTCGCGTAATTAAGGATTCAAGAGTTTATCCTCTGATCTTCATGTCTCTTCATATAATATTCCTTGAATAGTAATTCATCATATAAATGTTGTGTCGTACTTAAGATCGACCAAAAGGCAACCACCAGCACAGCAATTATGACAGAAACTGTGAACATTAGTAAAAAGAATGGATCTGGCCAGTTGGCGGCCGCAAAAGTCGTATATGGCACTAGACCGCCGACAGCGGCAATTCTAAGATTACTAGAGAACATCGAAACAGATTGGAACCTTCGTAGCCTTGGCGTTTGAAAATCTGACATATAAATGAGCAGCAAGTCATATATTTCTCTTGGACGGTCCTCAATGAAATCAACACCTAATTCCGACTCCAGATCTTTTCGAAAATCTAAGTTCATATTGTTTGTAAGACGCTCACTTTCATCGCGGTCTTCATAAAAATTGAGCTTCCTTGGAAGTTTTTGCTGCCATTCTATCAATTTGATATACCAACTCGGCATTTTTTCCATTTGATCTGTTTCTCTGTATACAAAATACCTAAACGACAATGGAACTCTAAATAGACCCGATCTTAATTGATCAATAAATTTCCCAATTATGTACCCAGATAATCCTAATAAAACGAATAGAATGGATTCATTGGGCAATCTATCTGGATTAAGAACAGTAACCCCGACGATTAGTGGAGTCAGGAAAATGAGTCCTGGAACTAGCCGAGTTAGTGTATCTCTAAGTGAAAATCCCAGGAACGGCGAGTTTTGTGACACAATTTAAAATCACGTCCCCGATTTTTAAATAAGCTTTTCTGGATAACTGATGCTATCAAAAGAGTACGATTAGTTCGAAGACTGCGATCCAAACAAAACCTATCGAACATGGATCCTGTTTTCAGTCCGCCGCACTCGGCGTCCCGAGGTACTTCTCGTTCAGTTCGTACTCGCCGTCGTCGCCCTCGACGAGGTATTCGCCGTAGTAAGGCACGCGGTTCGCCACCACTTCCTCGAACGTCTCCGCGATCTCCTCGCGGGTCATCTCGCCCATCGAGCGGAGGTCGTCGTTGCGGTTGAGACACCCCTTCAGGTATCCCTCGTGGGTGACGCGGACGCGGCCGCAGTTGGCGCAGAACTCCTCGTTCTCGACGGGGTCGACGATCTCGACCATGCCGCCCGTCTCGTCGTCGCTCTCCTCGCCGACGAAGTAGCGCTTCCGGTCGTGCATCTCGCGGTGCTCGACGCGGTCGGCCTTCTCCGCGAGCCAGTCGTGGACGCGCCCGATGTCGACGTTCCACTCGGGCTTGCCGGTCAGCTCCGGCATGTACTGGATGAGCTGGAGCTGGAGCCCGTCGTTGTCCGCGACGTGCTCGACCATCTCCTCGACGTAGCCCGCGGTGTGCGTGAACACGACCATGTTGAGCTTCACGGGGTCGAGCCCGGCATCGACGGCGGCTTTGACCCCCTCCAAGACCTTCTCGTAGGCGCCCGACTTCGTCACCTCCGCGAAGTCGTCGGGGTCGAGCGCGTCCTGCGAGACGTTGACGCGGTCGAGCCCGGCGGCCTTCAGGTCCTCGGCGCGCCCGGGGAGGAACGTGCCGTTCGTCGTCATCGACACCTCCATCGAGTCGGGCGTGCGCTCGATGATCTCTTCGAGGTCCTGCCGGAGCATCGGCTCGCCGCCCGTGAACTTGACGGCGTCGACGCCGTACCCCTCGACGACCTCCAGGAAGCGGACCACGTCGTCGGCGCTCATCTCCGACTCGCTCGGTTCCATCGGCCCGCGCGTGTCGCCTAACCCCTCGTTGTGACAGTAGACGCAGTCGAAGTTACACCGGTCGGTGAGCGAGATCCGTACCCCCGTCACCTCCCGTCCGAAGTCGTCCGCGAGTGGGCCGGCCATGCGCGATGGAAGCCACTACGCGCGCTTAAGTATCCGGGTCGTTCGTGCGACTGTGTAACACTCACCGGTTACGTTACGGCCGCGACGCGGCATGATTTTAGTTACGAATCCGGCGTCACAGCGACACGCGGAGGCCGTCGGTCGCGACGCGCACCTCGCCGTCGAACCCCGCCGCCGCGACCTGTTGCTCCATCTCGCGCTCGCGGCCGCCGGTGTGCGGGTAGAGGTGCGACAGGAGGAGCGTCCCGATCTCGGCGCCCGCGAGCGACTCGCCGAGGCTCGTCGGCGTCGGGTGGTTCGACACGTCGACGTCGTCCGGGAACGAGCAGTCGTGGACGAGGCAGTCGGCGCCGTCAGCGAACCGCGCCATGCCCGCGAACGCCTCGCTGTCGCCCGAGAGGACGAGCGGCCCGGCGGCGGCCTCGGCGTCCGAGCTCGGCGGCGAGAACCGGTAGGCGAACCCGTCCATCGAGTGGCGCGTCTCGCGGGCCGCCACGTCGAACCCGCCGGCCGCGAACGGCCGCGACGCCGACACCTCGCGGACGGCGAGGTCGATCCGCCCGTCGAGATAGTCGTGGACGTCGAGCAGGCCGTCGACGAGCGACTTCGTTCCCGCGGGGCCGACCACTTCCAGGTGCTCCTCGCCGGCGAGCCAGCGCGCCTTGAGGAGCGGGAGGAGCGCGGCGACGTGGTCGAGGTGGTGGTGAGTCAACAGGACCGTCGAGACGCCCTCGTAGCCTGTGTCCGTGCCGGCGAGCCGCTGGAGGACGCCGCTGCCGCAGTCGACGAGCAGCGACCGGTCGCCGTCGTCGAGGAGGTACCCGGCCTGCGCGCGGTCGGGGACCGGCATCGCGCTGCCGGACCCGAGGACGGTGAGTTCCATGCCCGTCGGTCGCGTCCGCACTCACCTAATTCGCTCGGACGCGCGGCGGACGGCCGGGCGCTCCCCCGCCGGCCGGGCGCCGGCGCCCGAGCCCGGGGGACGAGCCGCCTACTTGATGAGGAACACCGGCACCGAGGCGTCGTCCGCGACGCGGTCGGAGACGCTCCCGAGCGACCGGATCCGCTCGCGGGGCGACTTCCCCTCCGGGCTCATCACGATCACGTCGATGCCGGCCTCGTCGGCGTACTCGACGATCTCCGTGTCTGGCGTGCCGTGGGCGATGTGCGTCTCGGCGTCGAGGCCGGCCGCGGCGGCCGCGTCGGCGACCGCGTCGACCGCGGTCTCGCCCTGCGATTCGAGGTCCTCGACGACGTCGTCGTGGAGGTCGCCCGAGTTGGCGGTCGCGATCCGCTGGTCGACGACGTACAGCGCGTGGAGCGTCGCGTCGTGGTCGGTCGCGAGCCGGACCGCGTGGTCGAGCGCCCGGTCGACGGCCTCGCTCCCGTCGGTCGGCACCAGAATCTCGTCGTACATGCGTCGGGGTTCGCCCGGCCGGGGCTTAACGGTGGGGCCTCGGTGTCGGCCTCCGAGAGCGCCGTGCGCGCCGAGAGCGTCGCGCCCCGCGCCGGCGGGCGCTACTCGCCGCGCCAGCGGCCGCCGATCTCCTCGCGCCGCATGCTGTTCGCCTCGCCGTCGCGGAACACGCTGACGCGCCCGGTCTCCTCGCTCAGCGTCACCGTCGCGACGACCTCCGGCCGGACGGAGGTCTCGATCGCGCTCATGTGTCGCGACCCCATCCACGGTTCGTAGCTCACGTCGTCGACGAGGTCGGCCTCCTCGTCGCGGGTGCCCAGGTCGCGGAACCTCACCATCTGGCGCTCCACCTCCCCGTCGACCGCGACGACGACGCCGCCGTCCTCCCCGACGCTCACCGACTCGGCGGCGGTCGCGAGCGCGTCCTCGTCGAGGACGGACGGACAGGTGTCTCGGGGCCAGCGGTTCTCGCCCATCGGGTCGGCGTACGCGCCGTAGTCGCTGTCGCCGATGACGGCGAAGTAGAGCCCCGGACCCTTCACGTGCGGCTCCTCCCACCCGTCGAAGGAGACGCTGACGTGTTCGGCGCAGTACGTCAGCCGGTCGACGACCTCGCACACGCGCTCGTGGTCGCCGTACTCGATGGCGAGGTCGCTCATCGCCGTCGGTCCTCCCGGTTGGGTCGTTCCGTTCGATTGCCGCCGTCGGTCACGGTCGGGAGGACGGGTCCGGGGTATATAAGTGCGGCCGAGTCGGTCGGCGCCGCGGTGAGGGCCGAGGACCCCGAGTTCCGCCCGCGTTCACGACCGTCGCCACTCCGTGAACGGCCGCGTGTCGAACCGGTCGGCGCGGACGAGGCCGACGCCGAACCCGGCCGCGACCGCCGCGGGCAGGAGGTTGCCGAACCAGACGTTGATCCCGCCCCAGAGTATCACGAAGCTCACCATGTCGTCGAGCATGAACTCGCAGTCGCGGAGCCGTTCGCGGATCCCCGCCGCCGCGAAGGCGCGGTCGAGCGTGACGACGGCGACGATCGCGGACAGCACCCAGCCGGCGTAGTTCGAGACGGGCACGCCGTAGAACGCGCCGCCGCCGAAGTCCCAGAAGCCGAGCGAGACCGCGCCGGGGTCCAAGACGACGTCCATCGCGACGACGACCGGGATCACCGTCGCCAGCCGGACCCACACGCTGTCGGCGCGCGGGCCGAGCAGGAGCAGGCACAGCAGGTAGGCGTTGGTCACCAAGGGGATGAAGAACACCGGGAGCGCGACGGGCACGCCCGCGAGCATCGGTCCGAGGTCGACCGTGTACGCGAACTCGCCGTACGGCCACCCGGTCGCGACGCCGACCCCCTCGATGAGATACGTGTACGCGGTCAACACGCCGATCCAGCCGAGCGCGCGGCGGTCGATCGTCGGCAGTACGCCGACGACCAGCGGCGAGCGCATCACGATCACGCCGAACAGCACGAACCACGGGTGGAACGCGAACGGCTCGGGCACCCACCCCTCGGCGCTGCCGACGAGCGCGACCGCCCCGACGAGCGGGAAGACGACGGCGATGGTGAAGCGGTTCTCGCGGACGAGCCGGTCGAGCAGCGCCTCGGCCTCGCGGCGCGTGTCGGGCGCGCGGTCGCGGAGCGCGTCGAGGCGCGACCCGGTCGTCGCGGTCGCGGCGCCGCTAGCGGACTCGCCGGCGACCGACCCGCCCTCCGCCGGGCCGCCGTCGCCGTCGCTCACGGCAGCGCCTCCCAGAGCGGGTACACCCGCCAGAGGCCGCCCATCGACAGCAGCGTGCCGACGACGGTGTTCAGCGCCGGGAACCACCAGTAGGCGCGGTCGACGGAGACCGACGAGCGCGCGACCCACGCGACGAAGACGGGGTACACGCCGAGCAGCGCGCCGAGCCGGAAGTCGACGATCCAGAACGCGGCGGCCGCGGCGGTCCACGCCGCGAAGCAGTAGGCGTACGTCCGCGCCTCGCCGAGGAACGTCGCGGTCGTATCGATCCCCGCCGCGCGGTCCGGCTCGATGTCCGGGATCGCGGAGAACGTGTGCATCCCCATCGTCCAGAGCCACGCCCCGGCGAGCGCCGCGAGCGGCGGGTGCGCGCCCGCGACCGTCGCGTACGCCGCCGCGCCCGGCAGGGCGTACAGCCCGTTCGACAGCGAGTCGAGCAACGGCGTCGTCTTGAACCGGGCGGGCGGGGCGCTGTAGCCGACCGCTAAGACGAGGAACCCGAGCAGGTACGGCCACGCGACGCGGGGCGTGATCGCGAGCGTCGCGAGTCCGAGGAGCCCCGACGCGACGACGGCGGCGACCACCAGGCGGCTCCCTCGCCAGCGCGCCTCGCGGCCCTCCTTTTTGGGGTTCAGTTCGTCGATGTCGGCGTCGAACACGTCGTTGACGCCGTAGAGGAACACGTTCGCGGGAACGAGGAAGTAGGCGGCGAGCGCGACCGTGACGGGCGTAAACAGCCCGCTCACGCCGCCGATACCGTAGGTGACGCCGACCGCGACCGGGCCGGCGAGGTAAAGCCAGAACCGCGGCCGCGACAACACCAGCAGGTACCGGAGCCCCTCGCTCCCGGCGGATCGGTTCTGGTCGCTCACGGCCGTCATCAGACGTCGTCGTCGGTCATCGCTTCCGCGGTCAGCCCCCCGCTTATCAGGCACATCGGGACGCCGATGCCGGGCGTCGTCGTCGACCCCGTGAAGTAGAGCCCGTCGACCGCGTCCGAGACGTGCGGCGGGCGCAGCAGCGACGTCTGCGTGAGCGTGTGCGCCAATCCGAGCGCGCTGCCCGCGTAGCTGTTGTACCGGTCCGCGAAGTCGTCGACCGAGAACGTCTCCTCGACGACGATCCGGCCGCGGAGATCGGTGTCGGTGTTCGCCGCGATGTCGTCGATCACGAGGTCGCGGTAGCGGTTGCGGATCTCCGGCGTGTCCGCCAGTCCGGGCGCGACCGGGACGAGCGCGAAGAGGTTGCTGTGGCCCTCCGGCGCGACGGAGTCGTCGGTCTTCGAGGGAACACAGAGGTAGTACGCGGGGTCGTCTGGCCACTCGGGGTCGTCGAAGATCTGCGCGAAGTGTTCGTCCCAGTCGGTCGGGAGGACGAGCGTGTGGTGTTCGAGGTTCGGCACGTCGCCCTCGACGCCGAGGTACAGCAGGAAGGCGGAGGGGGCGTACGTCCGCGACTCCCAGTACTCCTCGGTGTACTGCCGCTTCCGCTCGGGGAGCAGCTCCTGTTCGGTGTGCGCGTAGTCCGCGTCGGAGACGACGCGGTCCGCGAGGTAGCGCTCGCCGTCCTCGGTGTCGACCGCGAAGGCGCCGTACCGCCCCTCGATGCCCGTCACCTCGGCGTCGGTGACGAACTCGACGCCGAGGTCCTCGGCGAGCTCGACGATGCCGTCGACGACGGCGGCGATCCCCCCGTCGGGGTAGTAGACGCCCATGTTGTAGTCGACGTGGCTCATCAGGTTGTACAGCGCCGGCGTATTCGTCGGCGAGCCGCCGAGGAACACGAGCGTGTACTGCATCAGCTGCTGGAGCTTCGGGTGGTCGAAGTAGTCCTCGACGTGGCCCTGCATCTTGCCCAGCAGCGAGAGCCCCCACGAGTAACGGAGGACGTCTCTGTCCACGTAGTCGCGCAGCCGCGGGCGGTCCTCGTACACGAAGTGCTCCATCCCGATCTCGTAGGTGCGCTTCGACTCCTCCAGATAGGCGTCGAACGCCTCGCCCGCGCCCGGCTCGTACGACTCGAAGATCTCCCGGTTCCGCTCGCGGTCCGGCAGCACGTCGACCTTGTCCCCGTCCTTCCAGAACACTCGATAATGCGGGTCGAGCCGCTCTAACTCGTAGAACTCGTCGGGCGACCGGTCGAAGTGGCCGAAGAACCGCTCGAAGACGTCCGGCATCAGGTACCACGACGGCCCCATGTCGAACCGGAAGCCGTCGACTTCGAGCCGACTGGCGCGCCCGCCGAGCTGCTCGTTCTTCTCCAGCAGGGTGACGTCCGCGCCGGCGTCCGCGAGGTAACAGGCCGTCGAGAGCCCGCCGAATCCGCCGCCGATCACGACGATCGACTCGCCGGCGACGCCGTCGATGTCCGGGACCACGTCCATGTCCGAGCGTAGGGACGGAATCGGTATAAATACCGGCCAGATGCGGCGAGAGGATACCACTAAGTCATCGACGAACGTAGCCGACTTCACATGGATCTGACGGTCGCGATCACCGGGGCAACGAGCGGCATCGGGCGAGCCGTCGCCGAGGCGTTCGTCGACGAGGGGGCGTTCGTCGCCCTCTCCGGTCGTGACGGCGCGGCCGTCGATCGGACCGTCGCGGCGCTGAACGGCGAGACCGACGACCCGGACGGCGGAGCCGATCCCGAGGCTGAAGGCGACGGGGAGTCCGACCGCGGCACCGCCTGGGGCGACCGCGTCGACGTGCGCGACGAGTTCGACCTCGAACGCTTCTTCGAGCGGGTCGCCCGCGAGGCCGGCCCGGTCGACGTCGCCTTCGCGAACGCCGGCGTCTTCCACGGCGCGCCGGGCGAGCGCCCGACGACCGAGGTCACGTACGCCGACTACGACGACACGATGCGGACGAACGCGCGCGGCGTGTTCGCGACCATCTCCGAGGCGGTTCCCCACCTCGCCGACGACGCGCGCGTCATCGTCCCCTCGGGGTCGGTCGCGGCCGAGTCGAAGCCCGGGATGGGCGCGTACGCCGTCTCGAAGGCGGCCGCCGAGGCGGTCGCGCGCGGCTTCGCGGCCGACCTCGACGCGACCGTCGGCGTCGTCGACCCGGGGCTCGTCGCGACCGACCTCACCGGGAAGGAGCGCGCCCGCGACCCCGAGAGCGTCGCGCCGCTGTTCGTCTGGGCCGCCACCGAGGCGCCCGCCGAGGACCTGAACGGCGAGCGGTTGGGACTCCGGGAGTGGAAGTCCGCGACGCGATAGGGGTGGATTGTAGCCGGGTTAGCGGCGAAGGTCGCGAGGGGCGCAGCCATTCATTTATAAATACCTGATCACACAGCGGCGGCAGACACCTCCAAAGCCCCAGCCGCTCGCTGATAAACATCTGTTCGCAGATCGATGACGAACACCTCCAAAGCCCCAGCCGGGAGGCCGCCGTACGCTCGCTGCGCTCCTCGCTCAGTCGCTGACGCTCCTTCGCTGCGGTGCTTACGTCGCCTACGGCGACCTCGCGGCTGCCCCTTTGAGTCCCACCCCGCACAGCACCTCACGCCTCCCCAGCCTCGCGGTTCGCGCTCTCCGAGCGCTCACCGCGTCCCTCGCGCGTGCTGCTCGGCCGCAACGCGGCCTCGCAGGCACGCGCCACCACGGTTGTCATTTATAAACGATTGTCGCCGCCGCACGTCGGTATTTAAATTCCACCTCGTCGATTCCGCGCTCGACCACCGAGAATTATCCCGCGGTCGACCGAACGTGGGGTATGCCACTCGCGGACCCCGATCTCTCGGGCTCGACGGCGTTCATCACCGGGACGACTCGCGGCATCGGCAAGCAGATCGCGCTCGCGCTCGCCGAGCGGGGCTGTAACGTCGTCTCGACGGGCAAGACGACGGACGACGACGACTCCGAGCTGGCGGGATCGATCGAACGGACGGCCCGCGAGGTGCGCGAGCGCGGGCCCGAGGCGCTCGCGCTGGAACTGAATCTCCGCGACGAGGAGCGCGTTGAGGAGGTCGCCGAGGAGGCCATCGATCACTTCGGCGAGGTGGACATCGTCGTCAACAACGCGAGCGCGATCCAGCTGGCGAACGTCGCGGACCTGCCCGCCGACCGCTTCGACCTCCTCACCGACGTGAACGTCCGCGGGACCCACCTCGTTGCGCACGCGTTCGCGGACCACCTCGCGGACCTCGACGAGGCGTGGCTGCTGACGAACGCGCCGCCGGTCACGACCGACCGCTCGCCGGGGAAGGCGCCGTACGCGTGGTCGAAGCTCGGCATGTCGTTCGTCACGCTCTCGCTCGCCGAGGAGCTGGCGGGCGACGACGTGGGCTGTAACACCTTCTGGCCGGTGACGACGATCGACACCCGCGCGACGCGCTACTTCGGGCTCGGGACCGAGGACGACTGGCGGACCCCCGAAATCGTCTCCGACGCGGTCCTCGAAATCCTCGCGCGGGACCCGGCGGAGTGTACGGGCGAGAGCTTCTACGACGAGGCCCTGCTCCGCGAGGCGGGCGTGACTGACTTCTCCGAGTACAACCTCACCGAGGGCGATCCGGAACCGATGTCGGCGCGGCTGTTCGACCCGGAGTTCGAACGCGAGGACTGAGGCCCCTCACTCCGTCACCGCGTCCCGAATCGCCGCGGTCGCGGCCTCCGGGTCCTCGGCGGCCGTGATCGCCGACAGGACTGCCACGCCGGCCGCGCCCGCCTCGACCACCGGCGCCGCGTTGTCGGCGTCGATCCCCCCGATCCCGACCACCGGGATCTCGACCGCGTCGACGACCGCGGCGATCCGCTCGGTCCCGATCCCGTCGCGGTCACCGGAAACGTCCTTCGAGTCGGTGCCGTAGACGGCGCCGACGCCCAGGTAGTCGGCGCCCGCGGCCTCGGCCGCCTCGGCCCCCTCGACCGTCGAGGCCGAGACGCCGACGACCGCCGACTCGCCCAGCTGTTCCCGGGCGACCGCGACCGGGAGGTCGGACTGGCCGAGGTGGACGCCGTCGGCGTCGACCGCGCCTGCGAGGTCGATCCGGTCGTTGACGATCAGTGGCACCCCGGCCTCGTCGGTCTGCTCGCGGACGCGGAGCCCCGTCTCGTAGCGCTCCCGCGCGCTCGTCGCCTTGTCGCGGAGCTGGACGACGTCGACGCCGCCCTCCAACGCGGCCGCGACGACCTCCGGCGTCGTCCGCCCCGCCGAGCGGCCGGCCGCCGTGACGAGGTACGTCCGCCATCCGTCGATATTCACACATGGTACGAGCGGGTGGTCGGATAAAAACGGTTGCGCTCCCGGCGCGGTCGAGCGCGGGGACGCGGGTCGGACGGACAGACACAACCCGGCCCGCCCCCTATGTCGGTCCAATGCTATCCCGGCTCCGGAACGGCGCCGCGCGCGTCGCCGAGGCGGTCGCGGGCGCGCTCGACCGGGCCGGCGTCATCGACCGGTCGCGGCTCGACGAGACGATGGGACTGGCGTGGCCCCGGATCGTGACGGGGTTCGCGATCATGTCGAAGAACACCGTCGACCTCGCGGTGATCGGGTACGCGGTCGGCGTGTCGGCCGTCGCGGGGATGGGGTTCGCGTTCGCGTACTGGCAGCTGGCGAAGTTCGTCTCCATCGGGCTCGCGGGCGGCACCGTCTCGCTCGTCTCACAGAACTACGGCGGCGACGAGCGCGGGCGGGCGGGGCTGGTCGTCAAGCAGTCGCTGATCGTGGCCGCGCTCCTCGTCGCGCCGATCGTCGCCGGCTACGTCCTCGGCGCCGAGCGCCTGATCGCGCTCGTCGGCGGCGACGGGGCGGCGCTGTCCGCGGGAACCACCTACCTCGTCGTCACGGCGCCCGCGCTCGCCTTCGAGTTCTTCAACATGATCGCGAGCCGGACGTACGCCGGCGTCGGAGACACCCGCACCCCGATGATCGCGCGCGCCGGCGGCGCGCTGCTGAACGTCGTCCTCACGGTCTGGCTCGTCCTCGGCGCCGGGCTCGGCGTGTTCGGCGCCGGACTCGGCACCGCGGTCTCCATCGCCGCGGTCGGGCTGGTCCTCGCGTGGGGGATGACCGGCCGGTCCTACTTCGGCCGCGGCGCCTCCCCCGTCCCGGTCGGGCGCTCCGGCCCGTGGTTCGACGCCGGGCTGACGCGTCAGCTGCTGCGGGTGTCCGCGCCCCTCATCGCCCGTCGAGTCGCGGAGGGGATCGTCGTCTTCCCGCTCCTGTGGATCGCGTCGTCGTTCGGCCAGGCGACCGTCGCCGCCTTAGAGGTCGGCCGCCGCGTCAGGGCCCTGCTCGGCAGCTTCAGCTGGGGCTTCTCCATCGCCGCCAGCACGCTCGTGGGCCAGCGGCTCGGCGCGGGCGAGGAGACGCTCGCGACCGCCTACGGCCGCGACGTGATCGCCTTATCGGCGGTCGTCTACGTCCTCGCGTCGACCGCGGTGATCCTCGCCGCGCGTCCGATAGCGGGCGTGTTCGTCGACGGTCCGGCCGCGGTGAGCGCGACCGCGGCGTTCGTCGTCGCCGCCGCGATCTCCGCGGTTCCGCTGGGGGTCGACGGCTCGATCACCGGGTCGCTCCGCGGCGCGGGCGACACCCGATGGCCCTTCGTCGCGTCGATGATCGGGCTGTACGCGTTCGCGCTCCCGGCCGCGCTGGTCGGGCTCGCGACGCCGCTCGGCGTCGGCGGCCTCTACGCGGCGCTGGTGGCGGAGAAGCTCGTCCCGGCCGGGCTGAACGGCTATCGATTCCGGTCGAACCGGTGGCAGGCCGTCAGCCGCCGATACCGGCCCGGCGCGGGCGACGCGGAAGAGGAAGCGGGGTAGGGCGGGTAGGGCAGGTGAGGCGGGTAGGGCAGGTGAGGCGGGTAGGGCAGGTGGGGCGGGTAGGGCGGTGCGGACGGCCGCGGGCGTCGCGGCAGCCTACTCGTCGGCCGCGACGTCTTCGAGCACTTCGACGCTCCCGGTGAGCTGCCGGTGGACGTACGGCATGTCGATGCCGGCGTCGTCGAACGCCTCCTTCACGGCGGTGACGTACTCGGAGCGCACCCGGACGAAGTCGCCGCGGTCGGGGTCGTCGATCCACCAGCGCGACTGGAGGCCGACGGCGGAGTCGCCGAGCTCGACGAGCCGGACCGAGACGCCCGGGTCGTCGAGTATCTCGTCGTGGGCCTCCGCCTGCTCGACGATGATGTCGGTCGCCTCGCCGATGTCGTCGTCGTAGCCGATCCCGAAGACGAACTTCTGTCTGAGCGTGTCGTAGGCGACGGGGTTGGTGACCGCGCTGTTCGCGAGGTCGCCGTTCGGCACCGTCACCAGTTCGTTGTCGAACGTCCGGACCCGCGAGACCCGCAGGTCGATCTCCTCGACGCGACCGGACTCGCCGTCCCACTCGATCCAGTCGCCGACCTCGAACGGCTTGTCCTTGAGGATGAACACGCCGGCGACGAAGTTGCCGAGGAGGTCCTGCGCGGCGAACCCGACCGCGAGCGCGATGGCGCCGCCGAACACCGCGAACGCCGAGAGGAAGCCGCCGTAGCCGGCCACGGCGAAGCCGATCGCGATCGCCGCGACCCAGACGACTGCGTTGAGCACGTTCGTCCCGAGGCTCAACACCGCCTCGTCGAACCCGCGCGACCTGACAACCCGCCGGAGTCCCGGGATAAGTACGTACTTGCCGAGCAGCAACACCGCGAGGAAGCCGGCGAGGAATCCGACCACGGACGTCGCGATCGCCGCGACGTCGACCGCGTTCGCGACCGCGTCGAGCTGTAAGGGGTACATCGTCCACCCCTTCACGAGACTATATAAAGAAGCTACTGGCAGCGCGGTTGTTTATTTCCGGTGCGGGACGCGGCCGGTCGGGCGCCCCGCTCGCGGGGAGGGTCGGTCAGTCGCTCCGCACGGCGAGCGGCCCGTCGCCGCGGGCGACCGCGCGCAGCCGCCGCCCGTGGACGTCGTCCGCGGCGATCCGCTCCCGGACCGCGGGCGGGATCCACGCCTCGCGGCCGTCGGGTTCGGGCGCGGCGTCGACGTCCCCGGGCCGGAGGTCTTCGGGGAGGAACCGCGCGTACGTCGGGAGCCGCTCGCACAGCGGCACGCCGCCGGCGTCCGCGACGGCTTCGAGTCCGCGGAGGTCGGGCCACTCGTAGGCGGGGTTGATGTAGTCGTCCGTCACCGGCGAGACGCCGCCGAGGTCGTCGATCCCGCAGTCGACGAGGTCGGCCGCCGGCGAGAGGTTCGGGGGAACCTGAACGGACACCTCGGGCGGGAGCGCCGCGCGCGCCATCGCGACGACCCGGCGCATCGTCGCGAGGTCGGGCTTCGGGAAGTCCGAGCGCTCGTTGGGGACGACGTTCTGCACGATCACCTCTTGGACGTGGCCGAACCGCTCGTGGAGCGCCCGGATCGCGAGCAGGCTCTCGGCGCGGTCGCGCCAGTCCTCGCCGATGCCGACTAAGATCCCGGTCGTGAACGGCACGCCCTGCCGGCCCGCCGCGCGGATCGTGTTGAGCC
The DNA here is from genome assembly GCF_005435015.1 of Halorubrum sp. SP9. NCBI lineage: Archaea > Methanobacteriati > Methanobacteriota > Halobacteria > Halobacteriales > Haloferacaceae > Halorubrum > Halorubrum sp. SP9. Next base: position 35,732 of record NZ_SGXU01000020.1, on the reverse strand, counting down.
GCTGGCCGGGGGTCTTCCGTCGCCCTCCCGAGTGCGCGTCGACGTCGGCGGTCGTCTCCAGCATTACCCCCATCGACGCGTTCACCTCGCGGAGGGCGGCGAACTGGGCCTCCGTCAAGTCACCGGGGTTCGAGTGGGGGAGCAGCCCCTCCTCCAGGGCGATCTCGCAGGCCCGGTAGAGGTACTCGTGTATCGAGTCGAACCCCCACTCGGCGAGCGTGTCGTGGACCTCGGTGTACCGGTCGTCGGGGTCGTCCCCGAAGGTGAACAGCGCCTCCGTACAGCCCGCGTCGGCGCCGACGCGGCACTGCTCGCGCACCTCCTCGGGCGAGAGCAGCGACGCCTCGCCGGGGACGTCGTAGTAGGTACAGTACGTACAGGTGTACCGGCACGCCGTGGTGAGCGGGATGAACACGTTGCGCGCGAAGGTGAGCCGATCGGCGGCGTCGACGTTGGAAGGGCGCACCGAGAGCAGTCGCTCGACCGCGCGCTCGTCGACCGCGACGTCGACCCCGTACTCGTCGGCCCCGGCGAACACGGCCGTCACTCGCGGTCGGCGTTCAAAAAGGATCGCGGTTGCGGATCCCGTTGCGACACCTGATTCGGTTACGCCGAGAGGAAACGGAACCGCGGATCGGTTTCGACTCCCTCGCTCACTCTCGCGTGACCGCGACGCGGCCCTCGGAGGCGTCGAGCGCGAAGCCGGCCCCGCGGAGCCACGTCGCCGCCCGCCCCTCGCCGTGGATCAGCACTTCCGCGAGGTCGGCGGGTTCGTCGATGTCGGTGCCGAGTCGGTGCGAGTCGACCGCGGCGAAGTCGGCCCCGATCTCGGCCGCGATCTCGCGGTGGTCGAGGTACGACGCGCCGTGGTAGTCGACCCGGAATTCGGGGTGCGTGGCGACGAAGGCGTTCGTACCGCCGCCGCGCCCCGGAGCGACCGCGACGTCGGCGTCGCGCCCGGCTTCGAAGAGTCGTCGCAGCGCCGCGGGAGTCGCGAGCGCGAGGTCGGCCATCACGACGGCGACCGGTTCGAGGGAGCCGTCGATCCCGGCGCCGTCCTCGCCGCCGGTTCCCAGCCGCGCGCCCAGCGCCGCGTTCACCGCGGTCGTCAGGGGGCGATCGTCGACGGTGACCGGGTGATCGAGGTCGACGGCGTCGGTCGCGAGTATCCGGGGGTCGCCCCCGGCGGCGACGACCGCGTCCAGCACGTCGTCGAGCATCGCCCGCGCGAACTCGCGCCGCTCCTCGGGCGAGAGGGCGTCCGAGAGCCGCGACTTCGGGCGGTCGGTCGAAAAGGGGACGATGACCTCCATCGCGAACGGCGGCCCTTAGAACAGGGATTCCAGCTCGTCGCTGTCGTCGCTGACGAGCTCGTCGAGGTTCTCGTCGCTCTCCTCGCGGATCTCGTCGAGGTTGTCCTGCGCCTCGATGGCGACCTGCTGGAGCTCCTTGATCCGCGGGACGTTCGTGACGCCCGCGAGCAGGATGACCGTCGCGACGAAGCCGGCGCCGCGGTACGGGTAGTCCCCGCCGCGGACCTCCATCGAGCCGGTCTGCTCTTCGAGCCACTTGCGACCGCGCTCGATCCCCTTCCGGTTGAGGTACTCCGGCGGGCCCGCGAGCACGAGCAGCGCGCGCTCCGCGCCCTCGATCTCGCAGGGGAGCGTGAGCCGGCCGAGCGCCGCCTTGCGGACGAGGCTGGTGATCCGGTTCGTGGTGTGCGCGCTGTCGAGCTCGTCGTCGTCGCCGTCGTCTCGGAGCCGCGAGAGCAGGCCGCCCGAGGAGCGCTCCTCGACCTCCTCCTCCGCGTAGCCGACCGTGGAGACGCCGCCGCCGGAGAGCGTGTTGATGATCTCCGAGGAGTCGACGACGCTCTCGGCGACCTCCTGACCCTGCTGGATCTCGCCGGCGCCGAAGAGGATGCCGAACCGTCGGACGATCTCCTCGTTGATCTCCTCGTAGCCGCCCTGGACGGACTCGCCCGTCTTCCGCCAGGCGTCGTTGTCGAACACCATCAGGTTGTCCACCTCGCGGACGAACGTCTGGAACGAGCGGGCCGCGTTGAGGGTGTAGATGCCTCCCTCGTCGCTGCCCGGCAGGATCCCGAGCCCGTAGACGGGCTCGGTGTAGATGCGCTTGAGGTGTTTCGCGAGCACCGGCGCGCCGCCGGAGCCCGTCCCGCCGCCGAGGCCGGCGACGACGAGGAAAGCGTCGACCTCGTGGACCGGGATCGAATCGATGGCGCCCTGGACCTCGTCGATGTCCTCCTCCGCGATCTCCGCGCCGAGTTCGTTGTCCGCGCCGACCCCGTGACCCTTCACCCGGGACTGCCCGATGAGGACGCGCTGACTCTCGTCGATGTGTTCGAGCCCCATGAGGTCCGCCTTCGCCGTGTTGACGGCCGCTGCGGCCCGCACGATCTCGGAGCCAGTCCGCTTGTCGTACTCCAAGAACTTGTCGACGACTTTACCCCCCGCCTGTCCGAATCCGATCATTGCGAGTTTCATCGTGTGCTCCCTCCGCGTTTGAACTGAACAGAACGCGATCTCGTATATAAGCCTTCGGTTGCCGTTACCAGCGGTGATATTAGGACGCTTGACACGTTCGCGTCGCCGGTCATCGGATCCCGAGGTGTTCGCCGAGCGTGGTCAGTTCGGCCGGGTCGACGCCGAACGCGCCGACGTCGTTGTCGGCGGTCGTGTTATCGAACTTCAGCGAGCGGTACTGGTCCGGGCCCATCGGGAACCCGGGCACTGCGCCGAGGACGGAGAGCCCGATCTTCGCCAGCGGCATCGGCAGGGGGACGATGGTGACTCCCTTCCGCTCCGCCTCGTAGACGAGGTCCGTCACCTGCCGGAGCGTGAGCACCTCCGGGCCCCCTATCTCGTAGGTCTCGCCGACGTGCTCGTCGTCGGTCACCGCGGCGGCGATCATCGGCACGAGGTCCTCGACGTGGACCGGCTGGAACCGCGTCTTCCCGCCGCCGGGAAGCGGGTACAGCGGGACGCCCGGCGCGAACATCCCCTTCAGCCGCTTGGTGAACGAGACGAACTCCCCGCCCTCGCCGAAGACGACCGAGGGGCGGAAGATCGTCCAGTCGAGGTCGCTCTCGCGGACGATCGCCTCCGCCTCGCCCTTGGCGCGGATGTAGGCGGTGTCTCCGTTCGGGTCCGCGCCGAGCGCGCTCAGCTGAACGAACCGCCCGACGCCGCCCGCCTCGGCCGCGCGGACGAGGTGCTCGGTCCCGCCGCGGTGGATCCGGTCGTGCATCCGGTTGCCGCCGTCCGGTTCGAACAGCGGCGAGAGCGCGACCAGGTTCACGACCGCGTCGTGGCCGTCGACGGCCGACGCGATGGAGTCGTAGTCGGTCACGTCTCCGGAGACGCCAGTCACTCCGTCCGGCGTTTCTTCGGGCGATCGGGAGAGCGCGGTCACCGCGTGGCCGTCGGCCGCGAGCGCGCGGCAGAGATACGAACCGATGAATCCGGTCCCGCCGGCTACCAACACTTTCATGCGTGGTATCTCGCGTGGAAGCCCCGTAAACCTACCGCGGCGTCAGACGCTCGGCGGCGGTCCCGCGTCGATCCGGCGCGTCGAGATCACGCCTCATCAGACACCGGAACCGTCAACACCGGCACGGGTGCGCTCCGGAGGGTGCGCTCGGCGACGCTCCCGAGCAGGTACCGGCCCACGCCGGTCCGCCCGTGGGTCCCCATCGCGACGAGGTCGACGCCGGGGTCGTCGACGTACGCCCGGATCCCCCGCGCGGCCGAGGAGGCGACCTCGACGGCGCCGACCGCCTCTAACCCGGCGTCCTCGACGCGCTCGACGCCCTCGGCGACCGCGTCGTCGGCGTACTCGGAGAGCACGTCGACCTCGACGTGGTCCCCGAGACCGACGCCGCCGGATTCGACGACCGAGAGGACGTGAACCGTCGCGCCCGTCCGCTCCGCGATCGGAAGCGCTCGGTCGAGCGCGGCGGTCGCGGCCGGACTCCCGTCGGTGGGCACCAAGATGTCCCCGTACGGGTACGGGGTCTCCTCGTCGCCCGGGCGGAGGGCCAACACCGGCACCGGCGACCGACGGACGACGCGCTCGGTGGTGCTGCCGACGAGGCGTTCGACCCCCTGCCGCCCCCGCGTGGACATCGCGACGAGGTCGGCGTCGATATCCGCGGCGTACGCGGCGACCGTCTCCGGGACGCCGCCCTGCCGAACCGCCGTCTCCGCGTCGACGCCGGCCTCCGCGGCGCGCTCGGCCGCGTCCTCGACGATCGACTCGCCCTCGCGTTCCAGCACGTCCACCACGTCGCCGCCGATCCGCGTCACGCTGTCGCGGGTCGTGTCCGCGACGTGGAGGAGGTGGACCGTCGCGCCGTGGTCGGCGGCGATCGACAGGATGTGCTCGAAGGCCGCCGCGGCCGCGTCGCTGCCGTCGGTGGGGACGCAGATTCGATCGAACATACGCCCCCGGTCGCGCCCGCGGGTGAAAAACGCTCGTGTGGTTGCCGCGCTGCGGGACCGTCCGGTCCCGGTCGCGGGAGGGAGACGCTCGTCCCGCTACGCGGCGTCGCCGGGCGACTCCGCGTCGGCGTCCGATCCGTCACCGGCGTCGCCCGACTCGTCCGAGCCGTCGCGCCGCGTGACGCGCACCGTCGAGATGCGCGCGCCGTCGACCGCGGTGACCTCGAAGGCGTACGCCTCGGTCTCCGCGACGTCCCCGACCTCGGGGGAGCGCCCGATGCGGTCGAGGACGTACCCGCCGAGCGTCTCGTAGCCGTCGCCACTGAGGTGGGTCCCGAGCGCGTCGTTGACGTCGACGAGCGCGACGGACCCGTCGGCCTCGTGCGTCCGGTCGCCGGTCCGCCGGATCGTGTGGCGGCGCTCGGCGACGTCGAACTCGTCCCGGAGGTCGCCGACCAGCGCCTCGGCGACGTCCTCGACGGTGGCGATCCCCTCGAAGGCGCCCCACTCGTCTATCACCGCCGCCATCTGTCGGCGCTCGTCGCGGAACTGGACGAGGAGGTCGCTCGCGCTCGTCGTCTCCGGGACCACGAGTATCTCGCGCGCGAGGTCCCCCGCGGTGGCGTCGGCGTCGTCCTCTTCGGTCGCGCGCAGCACGTCCTTCACGTCCACGTAGCCGACGACGCGGTCGGCGTCGTCGCTCCCGACGACCGGGTACCGCGTGTGCCCCACGTCGAGGACCGTCTCGCGGATCGCCGCCAGCGACGCGTCCGCGGGCAGCGAGACCACGTCGGGGCGGGGGACCATCAGCTCGCGGGCCGCGGTGTCGTCGAGCTCGAAGACGCCCTCGATCATCGCGACCTCGGACTCGTCGACGTGGCCGGCCTCACCTGATCGGGCCAGCACGCGCCGGATCTCCCGCTCTTCGAGCGTCTCGTCGCTCTCGGAGGCGGGCGGCACGCCGATCAGGCTCGTGAACGCGTTCGCGGTGCCGTTGAACACCGCGATGCCGGGCGAGAAGATCAGGTACGCCAGCCGCATCGGCGGCGCGAGCAGCAGCGAGATCCGCTCCGCCTGCGCGATGGCGATCGTCTTCGGCGCCAGTTCGCCGAAGACGACGTGGAGGAACGTGATGACGGAGAACCCGATCGCGAACGCGACGAGGTGGACCGCCCCCTGCGGCAGGATCCCCCCGAGGACCGGTTCGATGAGCGCCGCGACCGCGGGCTCGCCGATCCACCCGAGCCCGAGCGACGCGAGCGTGATCCCGAGCTGGGTCGCCGCGAGGTAGTCGTCGAGGTTGGTCATCACCTCCTGGAGCGTCTCCGCGCCGGCCGTCCCGTCCTCGACCAGCTGGTCGACCGAGGTGGCCCGGATCCTGACGAACGCGAACTCCGAGGCGACGAAGAAGCCGTTCAGCGCGACCAACACCAGCGCGCCCGCCACGCGAGCGAACGAGACGGCGATCGCTACCATCCGACCCCTCCGAGCGCGCGACCGACCGCTGAGTCGACGACCATGCCCGCCGTTCGGGGAGCGGTCACTAAAAAGGGCGGTCGGACGGGCGTCGCGCTCGCGGCGAGGCGCCTCCGACTGCGCCGCCGCGACCCGGGTCGTTTATTCGTCGCGGCGGCGGAACGCCACCATGCTGATCACGCTGGAGGGGCTCGACGGCAGCGGCAAGACGACCGTCTGGGAGGCGCTCCACGACGTGTACCCCGACGCGACGTTCACCCGCGAACCCACCGACAGCTGGTACGGGGAGGCGGTGGCGCGGTCGATGGGCGACCCGGAGGCCGACCCGCTCGCGGAGCTGTTCCTGTACACCGCCGACCACGCGAACCACCTCTCGGAGACCGTGCGGCCGGCGCTTTCCGACGGCGACCTGGTGATAGCCGACCGCTACTCGGACTCTCGGTTCGCCTATCAGGGGGCGACGCTCGCGCGCGCCGACGCCGGGATCGAGCGGCCCGTGGAGTACGTCCGCGGGATCCACGCCGCGTTCTCCCGCCCGCCGGACGCGACGATATACCTCGATCTGGATCCGAAGACCGCGGCCGAGCGCGCCGGCCGGACCGACAAGTTCGAGCGAGACGGCTACCTCGCGGCCGTTCGCGACAACTACGAGCGCCTCATCGACGCCGACCCCGGCCGGTTCCACCGGGTCGACGCGACGCGCGCGCCAGAGGACGTGGTCGCTCGCGTCGAGGAAGTCGTCGCGGACCTCGTCGAACGCTGAGAGGCCGCCGGTTCGCTCGAACGCTGAGATCCCTGTTCGCGAGTCCCTCAGCGCGTGTCCGGCAGTTCGTACTCCTCGGGCGACGGGACGTAGAGGTAGTCGATCGCGACGCCCAGCGCCAGCGGGAGCGCGACCAGCAGCGACAGCAGGATCGTCGAACTCCCGACATCGATCCCGGTCCCGACGCCGAGCACGCCCGTGAAGACGATCGTCGAGACGAACAACAGCACTGGCGTCAACACGAGCGTGTACACGACGGATCCCCACGACGTCGAGAGCTGAATCCGAAAGAATCGGGTCGCGACCCCGGCGAGGAACGTGTGGAACGCGACCAAGGCGAGGAGGCTGCCGAACCCGAACAGCGCGAGCATGGTCGCCGTACGGGCCGCCGACACTTCCCCCTATCGTCCCCGGACCGGGTCGCCGCCGCTCAGACGGCACCGTCGCCGCTCAGACCGCACCGTCGCCGCCCTGCCGGCGCGCGGCCGAGAGCAGGTCCGAGACGGGCTCCGTGTACTCGTAGCCGGGAATCACGCCCTGGACGTACGTCCCCTCGACGAAGTCGATCAGCGCGCCCGCGTCGTCGACGCCGCGACGCTCGTTGCTGTCCGTGAACGCGTAGGTGACTCGGATCTCGTCGCCCTCGCGCTCGACGACCGGATCGAACTCGCGCTCGCGGCGGGTGACCCCGCCGACGTCGACCGCGCGTCGCTCGAAGGTGTCGGCCCAGCCGTCCTCGACCACGGCGGCGACCTCGTCGGCGGTGACCGCCGAGAGCATCGGCACGCGGACGGTCACCGCGAATCCGATTCGTTCCGCCTCTGTCGGCTCGGCGCGGACGCGCCCGTCGAACGCGGTCGTCGTCGAGACCCACGCGTCGCCGTCGCGCTCGAAGGAGCCGCGGTCCGCGAACGCCCGCCGGACCCGGTCGGGGAGTTCGTCGGCCGCGTCGGGCTCGTCGACCGCGTCGGGCTCGTCGACCGCGTCGACGCGCTCGGCGTCCGGTTCGGCGTCGTCGGATTCCGTCATACCGATCCGGAGGCGACGCGGCCTGAAAAGGCGCTCGCGTCGACCGCGAGAGCCACGCCTCCGGTGTCGACGCGTCGCTTCTCGTCGTCGATACGGGCACTCCGAACCGGTACGTGGGACGCTTTTGTGCGTCGACCGACGAGACGGGGTATGGCAGACCATTTTCGATCCACCGAGGGACTGATCGACGCGCTCGCGGACGCCGACTTCGACCGACCGCCGGCGCTCGTCAGCAACGCGCACATCACCGGACTCGGCGTCGCTCGCGCGCTCGACGCCCACGACGTGCCCGTGATCGCGCTCGACCGCGCGGGCGGCGCCGGCGACGCCGGCGACGCTGGGACCGGGACCGTTACCCACGACGGGCTCGCCCCGCCGTCCGACGCGGTCGACTTCGCGGGGGCGGTGACGTACCCGCTCGACGACCTCGACGGGTTCCGCGAGGACGTGGAGGCGATCGTCGACGCCGCGGGCACCGAGGCGGTCGCGTTCGGCTGTATGGACGAGTGGGCGCTCTCGTACGCCGAGGCCGACCCGGACGGCGTCCGACTCCCGTTCGCGGGGAGCGAGACGCTCGACGACGTGTTGAACAAGTCGGAACTGTACGCGACCTGCGAGGCGCTCGGCGTGCCCTACCCGGAGACGTACCGGCTGGCGGAGACCGCGGCGGCGGGGACGCGAGATGCGGACGCGTCGGTCGAGGAGGCCGCCGACGCGCTCGGCTTCCCGCTGGTGGTAAAACCGGAGCTCAAGCGCGACTTCGAGGAGGCGTTCGGCACCAACGTGATCGAGGTCGCGGACCGCGAGGAGTTCGCGGACGTCGTCGCGGCCGCGAGCGAGGAGGGGATCGCCGTGATGGCCCAGAAGCGCGTCGACATCGCGACCGGGAAGGACCACTCGCTTGCGTCGTACGTCCCCCCGTCGGGGAGCGACGACGCGCTCGCGGTCGTCGGCAACGCCGCGGTGCGATACCCGCGCGACTTCGGCACCTCCTGTCTCGTCGAGACCGCGGACGAGCCCGCGATCGAGGAGCGCGCGCTCGCCGTCCTCGACGACGCGGGGTACCACGGGATCAGCGAGTCGGAGTTCGTCTACGACGAGGCCCGCGAGGAGTTCCTGCTGCTGGACGTCAACACCCGGCCCTGGAAGTGGATCTCGATGCCGGTCGCCGCGGGCGCGAACCTCCCGATGGCCGCCTACGCCGCGGTCACCGACGCGACCTACGAGTCGGACGGCGTCGAGCCGACGCGGTGGGTGTACCTCCGCGACTACCTCTCGCTGCTCGCGGGCGATGAGACGTTCTGGGACCAGCTGTCGGCCGCCGACTGGCGACGCCTCGTCTCCGGCGAGTTCGAGCGAGAGGGGAACCTCACCACCGGCGTCTACCGCCCCGCCGACCCGGGACCGGCCGCGAAGCTGTTCGAGACGGAGTTCGTCGACCGCGAGTACTACTGCTCCTGTTAACGAGCTCGGAACACAACGGTTAGTGCGCCCGCCGCCACAGGGCGCGTATGGGTTTCTTCGAGACGCTCGCGGACCGGATCGACGCGGTCGACAGCGTCGTCTCGGTCGGGCTCGACCCCGACCCGAGTCGGCTCCCCGAACACGTGACCGACGCCGACCTCCCGCGGTGGGCGTTCAACCGACGGATCATCGACGCGACCCACGAGCACGCCGCCTGCTACAAGCCGAACGCGGCGTTCTACGAGGACCCCGACGGCTGGCGCGCGCTCCGCGAGACCGCGGCGTACGCGGAGGGAAAGGGGGTCCCGGTCCTGCTCGACGCGAAGCGCGGCGACATCGGCAACACGGCGCGGCGGTACGCCGAGGTCCTCGACCACGTCGACGCGATCACCGTGAACCCGTACCTCGGGCGCGACTCGCTCCAGCCGTTCCTCGACCGCGCGGAGAAGGGCGTGTTCGCGCTCTGTCGCACCTCGAACCCGGGCGGCGCCGACCTCCAGGACCTCGAACTCGCCTCGGGCGAGCCTCTCTACGAGCGCGTCGCCGCGCTCGCGGATGTGTGGAACGCGAACGACAACGTTGGCCTCGTGGTCGGGGCGACGGCGCCGGAGGAGCTGGCCGAGGTCCGCGAGATCGTCCCCGAGATCCCCTTCCTCGTGCCCGGCGTCGGCGCGCAGGGCGGCGACGCAGAGGCCGCGGTCGAGCACGGGCTCGCGGCGCGCCCGGACCTCCCGGTCGACGTCGGCCTCGTGAACTCCTCGCGCGGGATCATCTTCGCTGGCGAGGAGTCGAGCCGCCCCGGCGACGAGGCGACCTACTTCGGCGCGGCGGGCGACGCGGCGAAGCGGCTCACGAAGCGGCTGAACCGGCACCGATAACGACCGGCTCGCCGAGCGAACCGAGCTACCCGCGGCCGGCGGCGCACCCGGAGCAGGCGCGCGCGCTCTCGTCCCAGTGGTCGTCGCAGACGGCGCGCCCGCAGCGGTCACAGGTCCGGCTCGCCGTGGCCGCCTCGCAGACCTGACACAGGCCGGTGAGGCTCATACCCGGCGATCGGGTCGCACGCCTTATGAGGATCCGGGGCGAGCCACTGACATGCGCCAGTTCGTCGTCGTCGGCCGCGACGTCCCCACCGACCCCGACGTCATCTCGCTGTCGGACATCCCCGGGGCCGGGCGGCTCGACCTCTGCTGCCGGTGCGTGAGCGCCGGCGTCTTCCTCTCGCACGGGATCCGCGAGGCGGTCCGGGTCCACCTCGTGATCGCCGACGAGTTCACGGTCACCTTCGACGCCGACAGCCTCAGACACCTTCACCCCGACGAGCGCAACGTCGCCGCGCGGGTCCGCGACGCGCTCGACGCCAAGGCGGACGCGATCGGCCACATGCCCGCGGACGTCTCGCCCGGCGTCGAACTCCGCCGGATGGGCCTCGACGCGACGCTCGACCGGCTCGTCGGCGGGGACGGGCGCGGGCCGGACGGGACGCTCGTCCAGCTCCACGAGGACGGCGATCCGCTCGTCGACGCGGAACCCCCCGAGGACCCCGTGTTCGTCCTCTCGGATCACCACGACTTCGCCGAATCGGAGGCCGATGCGATCGCCGACCGCGCCGAGCGGCGACTGCGCGTCGGGCCCGAGCTGCTCCACGCGGACCACGCCGTTACCGTCGTCCACAACTGGCTCGACACGGACGGGTACGCCAGCTACTGACCCTCCGGCGATGTCGACCGACCCCTCCGACCGCGAGACGACGACCGCGCCCGACACCGACCCGCGCTTCGAGGTGCCCCTGCGTGGAATCGACATCGACCCCGAGACGCGCTGCGCCCACTGGGACGACCCGGTCGACGTGGTCGCGCTCCGGTTCGGCTGCTGTGGGGCGTACTACCCCTGCGACGCCTGTCACGACGCGGCCGCCGACCACGAGGCGGTCCCGTGGCCCCGCGAGCGCTTCGACGAGCCGGCGGTGCTGTGCGGCGCCTGCCGGACGACGCTCACGGCCCGCGAATACCTCGAGGCCGACGACGACGCCTGCCCCGCGTGCGGCGCCGCGTTCAACCCCGGCTGTCGGAAACACCGCCACCGGTACTTCGAGGTTGAGGGTTCGGACGACGGAGACGGCAACGACGATTTATAAATAAGGACGCGGTGCGGTGGCGCGTGCCGACGAGCGCCCGACAGGGCGCGAGTCGCACGCGCGAGGGACGCGGCGAACGCGAGCGGCGAAGCCGCGAAGCGTGAGCCGCGAGGCTGGGGAGGCGTGAGGCTGCGGTGCGATCGCGGTCGGGTGGGACTCAAAGGGGCAGCCGCGAGGCCGACGTACGCTCGCTGCGTTCCTCAGTCGGTCGCTAACGCTCCCTCCTTGCGGTACTTGTGTCGCCTACGTCGGCCTCGCGGCTGGGGCTTTGGTGGTGTCCACCGTCTATCTGCTTTTCTGACACTTATAAATGAACGAGGGATCTTCGGCGGTGCCCGTGGCTGCCGTCAATCCTCCCAGACATCATTGATCCGCATGCTGACTGTACCTCTCCGATCGCCCCCCTTTCGGAAGGATTAAAAGAACGAGCGGCCTTCAATCGAGTGCGGGCCGGTGGGGTAGCTTGGTATCCTTCGGCCTTCGGGTGGCCGTAACCACGATTCAAATTCGTGCCGGCCCACTTCCCGCATATTCTTTTTCTACCTTTTACTGACAGGTGTCCGCGTCCCCGTGTCGTGTCTCAACGGGCCGCCCCGAGGCGTCTCAGTGGATCGTTTTGAAGCCGAGACGGAGCGCTATCGATCGACGCCCCGTTCGCGATCGGTCACCGAGCGTCACCACGACACGCGGCGACCGAGGACGAACACCACGAGCGCGACCAGAAGGGCGCCGAGGAACGACTCTAAGCCCGCGAGGAACCGAGACAGCGTCCCGACGGGCTGGATGTCGCCGTACCCGAGAGTGGTGAACGTGACGATGCTGAAGTAGAGGTTCTTCACCATGATGTCCGCGCCCTCGGGCGTCGCGAGCTGCGAGAGGCCGTCGAGTCCCTCGGTGGTCAGCCCCGCCGCGTCTCCGGACGTCCCCTCCGTGAGCGTCGCGTACATGAAGCTCCATCCGACGACCACGACCACGGAGGCGTAGATGACTCGCCACAGTCGTTCGCCGTAGCCGCAGGACTGGTGTAGCAGGTAGTTTCCGAACCACTTGCCCGCCGAGACGAGTCGCACATCGGGGTCCTGATCCGGGTCTCGAACGAACCGGTAGTTTTTCGCCCGCCTGTACTTCATTTCCTGAACGAAGAACTGCGCGGCCACGTGTCGGTCGCCGACCTGATCCGCGCCGTTTTTGGCCTTCAGGTAGGTGTTTTCGAGGTCGGCGGCCGTCGTCGTCTCACGGAACTCCTCGTCACCGGTCATCTCGTACAGCGCCTCGCTGCTCGGCATCTCCGAGGCATCCTCGGCGTCGGCGATCTCCTCGATGACTGCCCTGTCCAGTCCGGTCTGTTCTTGGAGCATCCCGACGTGATCGACCTCGTCGAAGAGCTCCCCGTCCAGCTTGTCGTCGACCTCGTCCAGCTCGTCTTCAACGGCGAGCGCGTCGATGAGGTCCTGTCTTCCGGGGTTCACGAACTCCGCGTCGTCGACGGTGGTGTGTAGTTGCCAGTTGGCCTCCGCGAGTTCCTGTTTGTAGTTCCCGAAGTCGAACCCGTCGAAGCTGGTGTTCGCGAACCGGAAGTACTCGAAGAGGTCCACGTCGCTCGTCTCCCCGAGGCCGTCGGAAAGTTCGACCGCGCCGAGCTCCGCGTTCGCGAGGTCGTAGGCGACGTCGCCGTCATCCGGGAGCGCGATCGCCCCGTCGGCGATCTCACAGTTCCGCATGTCAACGACCGACCCGTCGCCGGTCCGCGTTCCCAGACACGTGAGATCGGCGAACGTCGACCCGAAGAACGCGGCCCCCGACTCGAAGTTCACGCCGTCGAAGTTCGCCACGCCGCCGACCGTGATCGTCTCGAAGGAGGCCGGCCCCTCGACGACCGTCTGCGCGAACGACGCGTCTTCGGCGAACTCCGCGTCGTCGAACGCACACGCGTCCCGCAGTTCGCACAGCTGGAAGAGCGCGTCTCGCCCGAACGTCGCGTTGCTGAACGTCGTCGGACCCCCGACCGACGTGTCGACGACGTTGACGTCGTCCTCGAAGCGGGCGACGTCGCCGTCGAACTCGCCCTCGACGGTCATCGAGAGTGACAGCTGCCCCTCGAAGCGGCTCGACGAGATGTCCAACCCGCCCTCGATCGTCCCCTCGAAGAACATGACCGTCCCGCCGAACGTGACGGAGGAGAGGTCGCAGTCGCCACCCACGTCGAGGTGGACGAAGTCGGCCTGTTCGCCCACGGACGCGGAACTGGCCTCGAGCGAGCCGCCGACCTCGGCTTCCCGCAGCGTCAGCAGCTCCTCGAACGTCCCGAGCGAGAGGTCCATATCGCCGTCGATTTCGGCCCCCTGGAACGTCGTCACGTCCCCGAAAGAGACCCCACTGAACGCGCAGTCCCCGGCGACGCGCGTCCGCTGGAACGAGAACCGCTTCGCGACCGAGGCGGCGTCGAAGTCGACGCCCCCCGCGGTCAGGTCCTGGCAGAGTACGTCCTGCCGGACCTCGGCGCTCGAAACCGACAGCGTTCCACCGACCCGTGCGTCCGAGGCGTGGATCGTCTTCTCGACGGTCAGCTTCGACGCGGAGACGTCGCCGTCGACGTCGGCGTCCGACAGTCTGAGATTCCTGACCCGGCCGCCCCGGATTTTGATATCGTCTTCGGCCTCGATCGCTCCCATTTTGAGGGAGCGATCACAGACCACGTGTCCGAGGTCGAGTGTCCCCGCGGCGTGTGCGTGCTCGAACGACGCCGAATCGAAGACGGTCCGAGAGAACTCCGCGTGGGCGCCGAACCGCGCTCCCTCGAAGTCTCCGCGATCCGTGAACGTCGCCCCGGTGAACAGCGCCTCTTCGCGGATGGTCGCGTTGTCGAAGGAGACTCCGTCACGGAACTCCGACTTCCCGAACCACGCGTGTTCCATGGTCGTCCCCTCGAAGGACGCCCACGTCTTGAACGTCACCACGTTACAGTTCATCCCGCCGGCGACCCTTCCCCCCTCGAACCAGAGCGGTTGCCCGAACTCTGCCCGCCGACAGTTGATCGACCCCTCGACGGTGGCGTACCTGAGATCGATCGGGTAGTTGTCGGGCCCGTCTACGATGTCGAACGAGAGGTTCAGATCGCCGAACCGAGCGCCGACGAACTCCTTGGGCCCCCGTCCCGGCCGTTGAATCGCTTCGAGGAACGCGTCCCGAACGGCCTCGTCGTCGGTGTCTTCGACCGGGGCGTGAAACAGACAGTACTCGCCGCCTTCCCGTGGACTCCGGTGACAGGTCCAGACGTCGTCGTCCTGCTCCCGCGCGTGTTCTCCGAGGTCGCGTCCGTACGAACAGCCGTCGTCCGGGCGAGCGGCGGGGTCGACGCGCGCGTCCTCGTCCCAGTCCGTCTCGATCGCACCGACCTCGCCGTCCGTCGCCGGGTCGGAAGCCTCGCGGCCGTCTCCCCCGTCAATGTCGAGCGCGGTCCGAACGGTCTCGCGCATCTCCGCGAGGTCGCCGGCGTCGACGCCCGAGACGGCCTCGGCGTCGATCGAGTCCGTCAACGTGAGGAACTCCCGAAGCATGTCGTCGTCGAACGTGGCCAGCGTCTCCGCCCCGGCCGTCTCCATCACCGCCGCCAGCTCCCGGAGCTTCTCGCCCGCTTCGTCGGCCACCTCGTCGCCTGCCGGCGGCTCCGCGTCCGTCGCGCTCGCTCCGTCGGCGTCCTCGGCGACCGCCTCTATCTCTCCGTGAACGGCGTCGACGCTGCTCGTGTCGAGGTCCTCGTCGCGGGTACTCGCGAGCACGTCGGCGATCTCGTCGGGGTACGCGTCGGCCAAGCCGTGGAGCGCCTTCTTTGCGTCCGCCCGCGTCTCCCCGCGAGCGTCCGCGAGCAGGTCGACGAGTTCGAACTGCGCCGGCAGCACCACGTCGGGGTACTCGGCCACGAGCGCGCGACACGCGCCGACCGCGTGGGCACGGACCTCGTCGTTACTGTCGGTGAGCGCATCGGCGAGCGCACCGCTCGTTTCGGTCACGGCCCCGGGAGCGTCTTCGGATACGGACGCCAGCACTTCGCTCGCGAGCGCTCGCACGTCCGCATCCGGATCGTCGAGGCGGTCGGCCAGCGGCTCGACGGCCTCGACTACCAAGTGCGGTTGCCGTTTGGCGATCCGATTCAGACACAGCGTAGCGTGGTACCTGACCACGTTGTCCTCGTCGTCCAGCCGGTCGCGGAGCGATTCGGTGTGCGTGGCGACTTCCTCGGGATATCTCAGCGCGAGGCGTGTGAGCGCCAGTGTCGCCTCGTTTCGCTCGGTCGACGTCTCAGCGCCTGTCCGGTCGGCGGCGTCTTCGACAGCTCTCACGCTCGCATCCTCGATGTCGCCCGCGGCGTCGGGACCGAAGTTATCGAGCGCTCTCCCGCATTTCTCGCGGACGTCGCCGTCGCCGTCCGTGAGCCCCCTGACGAGGGGTTCGATCGCGTCTCGACACGCCTCCGGGCGGTTTTCCACGAGCCGGCTGAGCGCGAGCGCGCTGTTGTGTCTGATCACGCTCTGATCGTCGGCCTCGAGCCGTTCGATCAGTGCCGGAAGGGCGTCCAGAACCGCGTCCGATCGCGTCTTTGCCACCCGGCTCAGGACCGTCACCGCGTCGTTTCGAACCGTTGCGTCGTCGTCGTCGAGAAGTGCCACGACCTCCGGAACGTGTTCGACGACCGCGTCCTGATCGCTCGCGGCCGTCTCCGCCCACTCCGAGAGCGGTGCGTCCTCGCGCATGTGTGCCCCGTTCAGAGCGAGCAATATAAGCGTGGGTGAGCTTCGACGACCGCCCGGGGTCGGTCCGGGCTCGCTGTCACTCGATCTGACACGGTTTATTACCGACACCGCCGACGGTGACGACATGCCAACCGAGACCGTCGCGGGCGTCGACTGGGCGGGCGGGGCGTGGCTCGCAGTCGCGATCGACGAGGACGGCGAGCCGGAGTGCCGCCTCGAACGCGACCTCGAAGCGCTGTGGAACGGCGACGACGGCGTCGATCGAATGCTGGTCGACGTGCCGATCGGACTCCCCGACGACGCGGAAACCTTGGCGGCTCGCGAGGCCGTCGACTCGGCCGCGCGGTCGGCGGCAGAGCGCCCGAGCAGCGTGTTCCCCGTTCCGTCGCGGGGCGCGTGCGAGGCCGCGAGGACCGGCGCGGACTACGAGACGGTGAGCGAGCGAAACCGGGTCGACCTCGACAAGGGCCTCAGCCGCCAGTCGTACCACATCGCGCCGGCGGTCGGCGAGGTCGACGCGTTCCTCCGGGAAGACGAGGCGGCGCGCGAGAAGGTGATGGAGGCGCACCCGGAGGTGTGTTTCCGCGGACTCGACGGCAGCCGCCTCGAGCGCTCGAAGACGACGGCGCCGGGCGTCGGGGAGCGGTTGGACGCGCTCGACGGGCACCTCGACGACCCGGGCGCCGCGCTCGGGCGGATCTGCCGGGATCTGGCCGGCGACCCCGAGGCGATCGGTGGCGGGCGCGAGGCCGACGCCGCGGACCCCACCGTCGACGACGCCGTCGACGCGCTCGGGCTGGCGGTCGTCGCGCGCTACCCGGTCGACGAGCTCCGGTTCCTGCCGGCCGGCGCGGAGTACCGAGACGCCGAGGGAATTCCGATGCGGATGGCGTACTGGAGCGCGGCGCCGCTGGCGTGACCGCGCCGACATCGACGGATCGAAAAGCGACCGGAGGCTCGCTCAGTCCTCGCGTTCGGGGAGGGATTCCCGGCGGCCGAACGCGGTCTGTGCCGTCCGCACCGTGCGTCTGACGAGTTCGTTCGCGCTCCGCCGCCGCTTGACGAACAGCGCGATCCCGAGGACCGCGTAGACGGCGGTGAAGGCGTACAGCACCGTCATGCTCAGTTCGGTCGCGGCGGGCTCGGCGTAGGTCCGAATGATGTAGAACTCGGCCATCACCTGCGTGGCGAATAAGACGAGCAGCGCGACCGCCTCCCGGGCGCTGATCTCGAAGTTGACGATGATGGCGATGGCGAAGAAGCTCTGGGCCGCCGTGATCCAGATCTCCGCGGCCTGCTTGGCGTCGAACGAGAGGGTCCCGATCGAGCCGGCCGAGATGGAGTACACGACCGCGAGCGTTCCGATGAGTAGGGTCCACTGGTTGAGCTTCGAGGAGATGAGCGCGTTGAAGCCGGCGGTCGAGCGCGCCTTGTTCACGAGGTACGCGACGACGATCAGCTCGGGGCTCTCGGAGGCGAGCGGCGCGAGCCACTGGATCATGAAGAACTCCGGGATCCCGTACTGGAGCCCCAGCTGCTCGAGCCCCTCGGCGAACGGGTGGACCGCGGTGAAGATGATCGCGCCCGAGAAGGCGAACCCGAACAGGACGACGCCGATCCGGCGCGCCTTCGGGTACTCCTGAAAGTAGGCGGGCACGCCGACGTGAGCGGCCGGCGGTTCGACGTCGCCGCGGATGATGATGGAGATGTACAGGACGAACAGTCCGACGAGGAAAGCGGTGTCAATCGGGCCGATCCCGCCGCTCAGCGGGATGAAGAAGGCGTACGTGGTCGCGACGAGGAGGAACGTGATCTCGGTCGCGAGGTCCCGGTCGAGGGTCACCGCGTCCGTGAGGGTCCCCGACCGTCGTTCGACCGCGGCGTCGTTCGTCGTCGCGGCGCGGTAGATGGTGAACAGCGCGATACCGGACCAGCCGAGCCCGATGAGGATCCGGTTCGCGCCGGTCATGTTCGCGACCGCGAGGTTGCCGGCCGCGGCCGAGCCGGCGCCGGCCTGCCACGCGTACAGCGCGTCGACGGCGTACTCGGGGGCGACGGCGAGCACGGCGAGGACCGCGATCGCGAACGCCTGCGGAACGTCCTTCTCGGCGGTCTCGGCGGCCCACGCGAGCAGGAACGCGGCGCCGAGGATCGATAGCCCGGAGACGAGGACGGCGGCCAGCGGCGTGATGTTCTCTCCCGGATGGACGGTGCCGTACCCGCCGTACGAGAAGAACGTCCCGATCCACGGGAGCGTGACGGCGAACGTCAGAGCGACGGAGACGAGCGGATGTCGGAGCCGGCTGGACATGAATGGGACAGTACCCACGACGGCGAACGAGAACATAAAGGGCCGGACGTTGCGACGGCCGTCCCGGACACGGTCCGAGCCGTCGCAGGTGGTCGTCCCGTTGGCAAGGTTCAAGGCCCTCTGTCACCCGCTATCACCTGAATGCAACTCTTCTCCTCGCGGGCGGACCGCCGGCGGGGGATCGCGGCCGCGGTCGGCGTCGCGCTCCTCGCGGTCGGGCTCTACGTCCTCGTGAACCGGTACGCCGGGTTCATCACCGACGCTGAGGCTCTCCGCACGTGGCTCGACCAGTTCGGGTTCTTCGCCCCCGTCGTCTTCATCGGCATCCAGGCCCTCCAAGTCATCGTCGCGCCGATACCGGGACAGGTCCTCGCCTTCGTCGCGGGGTTCCTCTTCGGGTCGTTTTGGGGAACCGTCTACAGCCTCACCGGCGTGCTGATCGGCAGCGCGGTCGCCTTCTCGCTCTCGAAACGGTACGGTCGCTCCTTCGTCGAGGGCGTCCTCCACGAGGACGTGGTCGCCCGCTTCGACGACTTCGTCGACACGGTCGGCGTCCCGGGGCTGTTCGCGTTCGTCATCATTCCCGGGCTCCCCGACGACGCCATCTGCTTTCTGAGCGGGCTCACCAAGTGGTCGCTTCCGACGTTCATGACCGTCATCGCCGTCGGTCGGCTCCCCGCCTACGTGATAACGGTGTACGCGGGCGGGGAACTCGCGAGCGGCCGGTTCCTCTCGGCGGTTGCGCTCGTCGCGGTCGTCGTCGTCGCGTCCGCCGTCGGCTACTACAAACAGAACGCGGTGCGTGACTTGGTCGAGCGCTTCGAGCCGCGGCTCCCCTTCTGAGCGCCCGCGGACCGTGCTTCTGAGTGCCCGCGGACCGCGCTTCTGAGTGCCCGCGGACCGCGCTTCTGAGTGCCCGCGGACCGCGCTCAGAGTCGGCGTCCGCCTCACCCCCACGTCCACTGTGAGTCGAGGACGAAGCGGTAGACCCCGCTGACGAGGATCGCGACCGCGTTCGCGACGAGGTACATGACGCCGACCCACCTGACCAGCGCGGCGAGCACGCCGAGCTGGATCGGGATCGCGGTGCCGCGGACGAGGTTCGTCTTCAGCAGTCCCGAGAGGTAGTCGGCGACGCCGGTGTTCCGGGTCGCGCGAAACGTCCACGCGTTGTTGAGGACGTACGAGCAGACGATCGTGATCTCGATGGCGACCGTCGCGCCGACGTAGAGGTTCAGTTCCGCGACGTCGACGAACAGCCACAGCAGCGCCATCTGGAGCCCGGCCGTGAGCGCGCCGACGACGAAGCGGCGCATCTGGCCCGCGATGGGCCCGCTCGCGAGGTCGCGGAGGACCGCTCGAATCATCACTTGTACCCGAGCGCTTCGAGGCGGGCTTCGAGGTCCTCGTCGACCTCGTCGTCGGTCGCCGCGCCGCGCTCGGCGGCCGCCGCGCCGCGCTCGCGCAGCAGTTTCGCGTGGTCGTCGACGACCGGCGCCAACCGGTCGATAACCGCTCGCGCCTCCGCGTCGGGGTCGACCGCGAGGTTCTCCTGTTGGGTCGGGTCGGAAGGGCGATGGTACAGCTCGCGCTCGCCGGCGTCGACGTTCTCGATGTACGTCCAGTCGTCGTCGCGCGCGCTGACGAACAGGTCGCCGTCGGACAGCGATCGAGGGATCGGCTGCTGGGTCACGTCCTCGCCGCGGACGGTGACCGAGACGACGGGGTCGTCGGGGAGCGCGTCGCCGTTCGGATCGCCCGATTCGGACGGAGCGTCGTCGCCGCCGAGCGCCGGCAGGAGCGACTCGCCGTGCCACTCCGGCGCGGAGTCGACGCCGAGCAGGTCGGCGACCGTGGGCGGGATGGCGTCGAGCCCGACGTGGCCGTCGACGCGCCCGCCGTCGAGCCCGGGGACCTCCGCCACGAGCGGGACGTGGATCAGCTCGTCGTACAGCTTCGGGTAGTGTGCGAGGTGGCCGTGGTCCTGGAACTCCTCGCCGTGGTCGCCCGCGAGCAGCACCGCGGTGTCGTCGGCCACGCCCGCGTCGGTCAACGCGTCGAGCAGCCGGCCGATACTGGCGTCGACCTGTCGCACCGTCGCCTGGTACAGCGTCCGGAGTTCGCGAAGGGTCCGCTCGCCAACTTCGAGGCCGAGGCTCGTTCGGGTGTGCGCGTGAAGCATCCGATGGGTGCCGACGATGCCGTCGGAGACCTCGCGGATGTACCGCGGCGCGGGGACGTACGGGGTGTGCGTGTCCATGTAGTGGACCCAGAGGAAGAACGGCTCGTCGGTGTCGTCGACGAACCCGATCGCGGCGTCCTCGACGTCGAACATGCGCGAGGCGTCGAGGAACGGGCGGTCGTCGTCGTCGCCGCGGAGCTTCGACGCGAGCCGGCGGACCGGCGAGGTCGCGAGCTGGATCCACGCTTCGACCGTCGGGTGCGCGGCGAGGTACCGGCTGTAAACGCTGGAACCGACGCTCGTAACGAACGGCTCGAACTCGTCGAATCCGTCGGGGTATCCCCAGTGATCGGTGAGGAAGCCGTTCGCGGCGTTGAACCCCCCGGTCGCGATTCCCGCGTCGGAGAGCACCTCCGCGAGGGTCACCGACTCGTCGACGCCGATATCGCCCGACCGGGCGAACACGGGCTCCGAGGCGAGTATCGAGGGGAACGAGAACGGGGTCCAGTTGCCGGTCGCGAACGCGCGGTCGAACACGGTCCCGGAATTCGCGAGGCCGTCGATAACGGGCGACTGACGCGCTGTATCGTACGGAGAGACGGCGTCCGCACGCAGTGAGTCCACCGTGACGAGGACGACGTTCGAGACGGTCGCGTCGTCGCTCGACGCGTCCGCGTCCGCGGCTGAGGGAGTCGACGAATCGGCTGTCATAGGGCACGTGCGAATCCCCGGAGAACGCGCTCACCGCGGTCGAACGCCGGAGTTCGTTATATACTCGGAATCGCGGCTGCCAGCCGCTTGAGGATTTCGATCCCCCGCACCCCGGGCGAGCGTACCTATTTGCCGGTACCGACACACGGGATCGGTATGGACGACGCCCCCGCTGGCCGGCCGGTCGACGAGGCTGCGCTACCGGAACCGGTCCCCGACGACGAGATACCGGACTCGGTTCCGGGCCGGTCCCGCGCGGTCGAGACGAACGGCGTGCCGCTCCACGTCGTCGAGGCCGGCCCGGAGGACGGGAAGCTCCTGATCTTGCTTCACGGCTTTCCGGAGTTCTGGTACGGCTGGCACGAGGCGATCGCGCCGCTCGCGAACGCCGGCTACCGCGTCGTCGTCCCGGACCAGCGCGGCTACAACTGCTCCGCGAAGCCGCCGGCGGTGCGCGACTACCGGATCGACGAGCTCGCGCGCGACGTCGTCGGCCTGATCGACGCCTACGACCGGGAGACGGCCGCCGTCGCCGGCCACGACTGGGGCGCCGCGGTGGCGTGGTGGCTCGCGCTCCACCACGAGGCCCGCGTCTCGGAGCTGGTCGCGGTCAACGTGCCGCATCCGAGCGTCTTCGAGCGCGCGCTCCGGACCTCGTGGGACCAGCGGCTCAAGAGCTGGTACGTGCTCGCGTTCCAGCTTCCCAAGCTGCCTGAGGCGGTCGCGAGCGCCGGGAACTGGCGGCTGGCGACGAACGCGTTACGCGACACGAGCGCGCCCGGCACCTTCGCGGACGAGGACCTTCGGCGGTACCGCCGGGCGTGGGACCGCGACGGCGCGTTCGAGGCGATGGTGAACTGGTACCGCGCGATCGTCCGCGACCGCCCCGAGCCCGCGAAGACGGCGGTCTCCGTCCCGACGCTCGTTATCTGGGGCGCGCAGAACCGGTTCCTCGCGCGCCGGCTGGCCCACGAGAGCGTCGAGCGCTGCGCCGACGGCCGACTGCTCGCGATCGACGAGGCGACCCACTGGGTCGTCCACGAACACCCGCACCGCGTCGCCGAGGCGATCGCGGACCACGCCGACCCGCTGCCCCCGGGCGCGCGGGAGTGATAGCCGATTCGGCCCGCGGGTCCGACGTTTCGGCGGACCCTTCGGACTCCGATCGACCCGGCGCGCCGAATACTGTCCTCGAAACGCGGCCACAAAGATTATATCTGCCCTCCACCAAAGGACAGATATGAGCAAACACTTCGAAGACGCACGGTACTACCTCGGTCGAGCGGCGGAACACGCGAAAGCCGGCGTGGTAGAGGAGTTAGAGCCCGTTGAGGCGCGTGTGAAGGAGATCGTCGGTCGCGACGAGGAGGAGGAGCCCGAACCCTCGCGGCTGGACAGGCTCCAGGCTGATTTAAAAGAACTCGAGGACCGCGCCGAGGGTGAGGCCCGCGAAGCGGTCGTGTCCGCCCGGAAGCGCGTGGCCGAGTACCGCGGCAAAGACGCCGCCGCGGAGTGACGCCGACCGAACCCGTCGAACGGCCCGAAGACGACGACCTATTTCAGCGGCGGCCCCGTGGTCGCGGCCGCGTCGCCGCCGATTCGCTGCTCGGCGGGTAGCACCGCGTACTCGATGCCCGCGTCCTCGAACAGCGACCGCGCCCGTTCGATGCCTTTCTGCGCGTCGACGTCGGTCGCGCGGTAGTGCCGGATCGGGTGGCGGATCCACGACGGCTCCCAGTGGGCGTACACGTCCGTCGTCGAACGGTCCGAACCGGCGTACAAGGCGAGGTGAAGCTGGTGGTCGCTCGCGAGCGCGCCCTCCGGATACCGCACCCAACTCGCGACGGTGGTCTCCGGAGGCGTCGCGTACGCCCGATACTTGAGCGAGGAGACGAGGTTGCGGACGAACCCGAGCCGGTGGAGCCGCGCCTCGACGACCGGGTACGGCTCGCGGACCGTGAACGCGTACTGCTCGCGGGGCGTCTTCCGCTCGGCGTAGAGGCCGACGAGCGACAGCGGCGCGTGGAGGAGGCTCGCGACGTGCTGGCGGAGCCGCTCGAGGAAGCGGAGTTCGTGGGTCACGGCGGGCGATTCGGGCGCCCCCAGAATGAAGCTTCGGCGTAAGGTAACTCTTAAGTCCGGAGGTCGGATACCTCGACATGGACGGGTTGGTGGTCTAGCTAGGTTATGACGGCTCCTTCACACGGAGCAGGCCGGCGGTTCGAATCCGCCCCAACCCATCCGCTTTCCTGACGTTCGTGAAGGAGCTACTGAGAGGTCAAGGATTCTCATCCGGATCCTCTCGACGGAACGCAGCGGCGATGTAGGAGAGGCAGCGATCGCCGTCAGACCTTAGCCCGCCGCGCCCCCGTAGCCTGTATGGTCTCGCACGCCGGGTTCCACTCGCTTCACGAGGAGACGACCGCGTCGATTCCGGTCCGGGGCGATCTGCCCGCGTGGCTCCGGGGCAGTCTGATCCGGAACGGTCCCGGCGCGTTCTCGTTCCCGGACGGGAGCGACGTGGACCACTGGTTCGACGGCCTGGCGATGCTGTACCGCTTCACCTTCGATCCGGGGGACCGCGCAGACTCGGTTTCGGGTGGCGACGGCGACGCGGTCCACTACCGCAACCGCTTCCTCCGGAGCGACGCGTATGACGCGGCGACGAGCGGCGAGTTCGAGGGCGGGTTCGCCACCGGCGAGACGACCCTGCGCTCGCGGCTGGCGACGTTCCTCGCGGAGCCGTACGACAACGCGAACATCGTCACCGAGCGGATCGGCGACGAGTACGTGGCGCTGACCGAGTCGCCGCGGGGCGTCGGGGTCGACCCGAACACGCTCGCGACGGCCGGCCACGTCGACCGGGAAGGCGACGCGCCGAGCGGCCAGCTCTCCTGCGCTCACTTCAAGCGCGACCCGGCGACGGGGGCGCTCGTCACGGTCGACACCGAGTTCGGACGGACGAGCCGGTACCACGTCACGGCGTGGACCCGAGACGGGGAGCGTCGCCACGTCGGCAGCGTCGACACCGACGAGCCGGCGTACATGCACAGCTTCGCGCTCACGCCCCGGTACGTCGTCCTAACGGAGTTCCCCCTCCGACTCGACCCGCGTCGGTTCCTGAAGCCGGGCCGGCAACCCCCGTTCATCGAACAGTTCGAGTGGGAGCCCGATCGCGGCACGCGGATCGTCGTGCTGGACCGGACGACGGGCGACGTGGTCGCCGACCCGACGACCGACCCGTTCTTCGGGTTTCACCACGTCAACGCCTTCGAGCGGGACGGCGGGACCGAGGTGGTCTTCGATCTCGAAACGATCCCGGACGCGACCGCGATCGACTCGCTGTACTTAGAGAACGTCCGCGCCGGCGAGATGGGGACCATGGCGGGTCGGATCGAACGGTTCACCGTCGACCTCGGATCGGCGATCGGTGCGAACCGATACGGCGGCGGCGACGCGGCGGTGTCCCGGGAACGCCTGTTCGACGGCGGCAGCGCGCTGCCGACCGCGTCGCCCGCGCGCTGGTGCCGCTCTCACCGCTACGTCTACGCGATGGGGATGGACACCCCGGTCACGGAGTGGGCGCGACGCGTCGTGAAGGTCGACGCCGAGACGGACGCGGTCCGGACCTTCGACGACGGCGGCGACTACTTCGGCGAGCCCCTGTTCGTCCCGGCGCCCGACGGCGAGGCCGAGGACGACGGCGTCGTCGTGACCGTCGCGCTCGACGTCGACGCCGACCGGTCGCGCCTGCTCGTCCTCGACGGCGAGACCCTCTCTCTGCGCGCTCGGGCGACGTTACCGCACGCGGTCCCGTTCGACTTCCACGGCCGGTACTTCCCGGAGCTCCGGGCGAAGCCGGCCGAGTGAACTCGGTCGGGGTTCGTCCGGGTCGCGTCGGTAGTGCTCAATAGCCATCTATCGGCGTACGATGGCCTCATAGTTCGTTTTATGACGGATCGGGACGGCCCTCAGACCCATGGGAGCGAGCGACGTGGTCCGACGGCGATGTACGGTCGCGGCGGAACCGAACCGCGACGGTGGGGTGACGCTGTACGGCGTCGACGGGCGGGCCTACCAGGCTATCGACGCGAGTGAGGGGGTCTGCGAGCGGCTCCGGGAACTCGGTCGCGGAGACACCGTCACGGCCGTGCTGGAGCCGGTCCGATGTCGCGGCGACGGCTGGCGGATCGTCCGGCTCGACGGCGTCACCTCACGAGGCCACCCGCTCGAGCGGACGCCCTCGTCCTCGACGGACGGGGGCGTCGACGGACCGGAGCCCTGAGAGCGGCGCTGCTACGGACGCAGCCGAATCGCCGCGAACACATCGTTTTCAACCGGGCCCCCGTTAGCGGAGACATGACTCGCACGGCAGTGATCGCCGGCGTCGGTCCGGGGCTCGGGGAATCGCTCGCGCGGAAGCTCGCGGCGGAGGGGTGTCGGGTGGCCCTGTTCGCCCGCTCGACGGAGTACGTCGAGGCGCTCGCGGCCGACCTCCCCGACCCGGGGGAGGGGCTCGCGGTCACGACCGACCTCACCGACGTCGACGCGGTCCGGGACGGGTTCGAGACCGTCCGCGAGGCGTTCGGGCCGGTGGACGTCCTCGTCAACCACGCGAGCGCCGCGTCGTGGACCGGCCTGATGGACACGAGCGTCGAGGCGTTCGAGGAGGCGTGGGCGGTCAACGGCCGGGGCGCGTTCGTCTGCTCGCAAGAGGCCGTCGACGACATGCTCGAAACAGGCGGCGGGACGGTGATCTTCACGGGCGCGACCTCGGCGGTGCGGAGCCGCGGCGGCGCGATCGGGTTCACGGCCGCGAAGTTCGCCGCCCGCGGGATGGCGATGGACATCGCCCAGGAGTTCGGCGGCGAGGGCGTTCACGTCGCGCACGTCGTGATCGACGGACAGATCGACTCGCCCGACGCCCGCGAGCGCCAGCCCGACCGAGAGGCGGAGACGTTCCTCGACCCCGACGAGCTGGCCGAGACGTACTGGCATCTCGTCGAGCGGGACGACGTCGGCACGCAGCCGTTCGAGGTCCACGTCACGAACGGGCCGAACCCCTCGGAGTTCATCTAGCGACGCGGGCGCAGATGACGGGGCGTCTGGAACGACGCCGTGACGCGGTCGGAGTCGGACTCGGTGACGCGGTCGGAGTCGGACTCGGTGACGCGGTCGGAGTCGGGGTCGCAGTCGGGGGAGTACCGAGGCGACGCGTCTGTACGCCGGGGCGCACCGGTCGCCGGCGGTCCGAGGCGTCTGTCAGAACGTGATGATCTCGTCGTCGTCGTTCTCCGCGAACTCCGTGGCCGCCTCCGAGGCGTTCGCGAGGCGACCGTAGTCGGCGTGCGACTCGTCGCCGGCGAGGACCACGGTTGCGGCGCGTACCGTCGTGTGTCCGGATGAATCGCACTCGTACGAAACCCGACCGGGGCCGTGTGTTCGGACCGCCGGACCGACCACGAACGCGGGCAGACGGTCCCCGGACGGGTCCGACGCGACCCGTCCTCACCAGTCGCGCGACACCGGCGTCTCGCTCGCGTTGGCGTTCTCCAGCAGCCACGCCGCGGCCGCGTCGAGCGCGTCGTCGTCGGTCGCGGTCACCTTCAACCGGTTGTGGGCGGCCTCGCGGTCGGGGTAACAGCCGACGGCGACGTCGAACCGCTCGGCCGCCTCCGCTAAGGCGGCGATGATGTTCGACTCCGGCTCGACGGTGTACAGGAACCGCGAGCGACGGTCGCCCGCGAACTCGTCCCCGACCGTCTCGAACGTCGCCTTCAGCTCGTCCGGAATTCCCGGCATGACGTAGACGTTCTCGACGACGCAGCCCGGCGCGAGTCCCGCCTCGGTCACGAGCGGTCGGCTCCCCGCCGGGACCGCCGCCTCGGCCGCGACGTCGACGTCGAACTCGCGGTCGGGCACCCGCTCGCGGATCGCGGCCAGCCGCCGTTCGACCGACTCGCGCGTGAGGTCGGTGACGACCATCTCGCGGTCGAACGCGTCCGCGACCGCCTCCACCGTCACGTCGTCCGGGGTGCTCCCGATGCCGCCGGTGACGATCACCGCGTCGAAGTCGTCGGCGTACTCCCGGACGCGCGCCGCGATCTCGGCCCTCTCGTCCGGGATCGAGAGGATCCGCTTCACGGCGACGCCCCGGTCGCTCAGCTCCGCGGCGAGCCAGTTCGCGTTCGTGTTCACCGTGTCGCCCGAGAGCAGTTCGTCCCCGACCGTGATCAGCGCGACCTCCATCGATCGGCCGTACGGCCGGCCGACGGATGTACGTTTCCCGCGCCCGATCCGATCCAAATTATAATGAGGGATCGCGGCCTCGGTCGGGAGGTGACGCGCGATACCACGCGCCGCGCGGTCCTCGCGAGCGCCCTCGCGGCCGGCACGGCCGGGCTGGCGGCGAGCGACGCGGCCGACCTCCTCGACTCGTTCGCCCCGCTGTCCGGCGAGGCGTGGGACGCGGCCGACCGGTCGCTCCCCGAGACGGTCGAGAGTCCGCACGGGCGGGCGAGCGTCGCCCGCGACGAGTTCGGCGTCCCGCGGATCGAGGCGGACGAGGAGCCAGCCGCGTACTTCGCGGTCGGCTACTGCCAGGCGTTCGACCGGCTGTTCGCGATGGACCTCCAGCGCCGCGCCATGCGCGGCCGGCTCTCCGAGGTCGTCGGGGAGGCGACCCTCGACAGCGACGAGTTCAACGTCGCGATGGGGTTCGCCGACGCCGCCGAGGCCACGTGGGAGGTCGTGGCCGAGACCCGCGCCGGCCCCCTCGTCGAGGCGTTCGCGGACGGAGTCAACGCGGCGATGAGGGACCTGCCGCTCCCGCTTGAGTTCGAGCTGATCGGCTACGAGCCCGCGCCGTGGACCCCCGTCGACTCGATGCTGATGGAGAAACAGATCTCGTGGACGCTCACCGGGAACTTCGGCGAACTCCGGCGCGCGCTCGTCGCCGACCGCCTCGGTGCGGAGCGCGCGGCGACGCTGTTTCCGAGGCGGTACGACCACGACGAGACGATCCTCGACGGGACCGAGACGCGGCTGTCCGAAGCGGGGGCGTCCGCACTCCGCGGGGCCGACCGCGCTTCGGTCCGCTCGCCCGTCGATTCGCTCGGATCGACCGATCCGGTCGGCCCGGCGCTGACCGACTGGCTCTCCGGCTTCGAGTCCCCGACGGGCGTCGGCTCGAACAGCTGGGTCGTCTCGGGCGAGCACACCGCGAGCGGAACGCCGATCGTCGCGTACGACCCGCACCTCTCCTTACAGGCGCCGCCGCTGTGGTACGAGCAGTCGGTCGACACCCCCGAGCGGTCGGTCCGGGGCGCGACGTTCTCCGGCGTCCCGTTCGTCATCGCTGGCGCGAACGACCGCGGGGCCTGGTCGTTCACCAACCTCGGCGCCGACGTCCTCGACTGCTACCGGTACGAGATCGACGACGCGGGCGACCGCTACCGGTACGACGGCGAGTGGCGCCCGTT
This sequence comes from Halorubrum sp. SP9, assembly GCF_005435015.1. Lineage (NCBI taxonomy): Archaea > Methanobacteriati > Methanobacteriota > Halobacteria > Halobacteriales > Haloferacaceae > Halorubrum > Halorubrum sp. SP9. Next base: position 6,964 of record NZ_SGXU01000020.1, on the reverse strand, counting down.
CGAGACCGACGAGCGCGAGGCGATCCCGGTCGCGGGCGGCGAGGACCGCGGGCTCCGCGTGCGCCGCACCGTCCACGGACCGCTGATCGAGCGCGAGGGGCGCACGGTCGGCGTCGCGTGGACCGGCCACACCGCGACGCGCACCACGGCCGCCATCGAGGCGTACGGGCGAAGCGAGGGGATCGACGACCTGCTGGAGGCGACCCGCGACTTCGATCTGCCGACCCAGAACCTCGTGTACGCGGACGCGGACGGGCGGACGCTCTACTTCGCGACCGGCCGGCTCCCGATCCGCCGTATCGACGGCGAGGTCGTCGCCGGGGATCGGATCTTCGACGGCTCCGCGGGCGAGGGGGAGTGGGAGGGGTTCGAGCCGTTCGGCGAGTCCTCGTGGGACGGCTTCGTCCCCTTCGCGGAGAAGCCGCACGCGATCGACCCCGACGCCCTCTCGACGGCGAATCAGCGCCCGATCGACGACCCGGTCCACTACGTCGGCGTGCACTACGCGGCCCCGTACCGCGGCGCGCGGATCGCCGACCGGCTCGACGACGCGGTGGGCGGGGACGACGCCGACGACCCCGGGAGCGGGACCGGCGCCACGGACCCCGACTTCCACCGCGCGCTCCAGAGCGACGTTCGCGACGGCCGCGCGCCGGAGTTCGTCCCCGAGTTGGTCGCCGCCGTCCGCGCCGGGGCCGACCCGGATCCGGCGCTCGTCGACGCCGCGAACGCGCTCGACGAGTGGGAGTACCGGATGCGGCGCGACTCCCGCGCCGCGCTGCTCTTCGCCCGCTACCTGCCGAAGTTCCGCGAGCGCGTCTTCGACCCGGCCTTCTCCGACGCCGACCTCGGGGAGGCGTACTACCCGAGCGACTGGACGCTCGCGCGCCTCCCCGGCGACGACCCGCTGTTCGACGGGCGTTCGCGTGCGGACCTCGCGGTCGAGGCCCTCCGCGACGCGCTCGACGAAACCGACGAGGCGGGCTGGGAGGCGTACGGGGACTACAACACCACCCGGGCGATGGACCACCCGCTGGGCGGTGAAGCGCCGTTCCTGAACTACGAGGAACTGCCCGCCGACGGCTCGTCCGCGACCGTGAAGAACTACCGCGTCGAGTCCGCCGTCGGGTCGAGCTGGCGCATGGTGGTGCGCCCGGGGACCGACGCGACGGCGGTCCTGCCGGGCGGGAACTCGGGCGACTACTTCTCGGAGCACTACGACGACCAGCTCCGGCGGTGGCTCGACAACGACCAGCGCCCGATGCCGCTCGGCGCTGGCGGCGGGCCGACGGTGCGGTTCGAGCCGGCGGAGGAGTCGCGATGAGCGGCTCGCCCTCGCTCCTGGACCGCGTCAGGACGGAGCCGCGACCGCACGCCGTCGCGCTCGTCGCCGCGACGGCGGTCGGCGTCGCGCTCGCGTCGGCCCACTGGCTCGGGCTGATCGCGGCCGGCGCCCTCGCCTCGCTCGCGGCGCCGACGGTCCGTCGCGGCGTCGCGTACGCGCTCGGCGCCGGCGTGACCTCCCTCGTCGCGTTCGCGGTCTCGCTCGGCCCGGCGGCCGCCGCGGTGCCGGGGATGCGGCCGGTCGTGTACGTCGCGGTCGGCGCGGGGCTGGGGCTGCCCCTGTTCGGGTCAGTCGCGCGCGCCGTCGCGCCGTGAGGATCAGTCGAGCCGTTCCGGCTCGGTCACGGTCTCGTCGCTCTCGACGTTCCCCGTGTTGCGCGTCTCGCTCGGCTCGAACAGCACGACGTCGGCCTCGGGCTCCGCGACCGGACGGTGTTCGGTCCCGCGCGGGACGATCGTGAACTCTCCCGCCTCCAACACCGCGTCGGCCGCCTCGCGGAACTCGATCCGGAGCCGCCCGGAGTGGACGAAGAACAGCTCGTCGGCCGCCTCGTGTCGGTGCCAGACGAACTCGCCGTCCGCCTTCGCGAGCTTGACCGCCTGCCCGTTGAGTTCGCCCGCGAGCCGCGGCGACCACGTCTCGTCGAACGAGTCGAACGCCTCGGCGAGAGAGACCTTCTCCATGGCCACGCTCGGCGGCGGAGCGGTAAAGTTGCTGTCCACCGGCGCCGGCGATCGGGCGGCCGCGGGTTCGACGGCGAGGAGATATATACCGCTCCGGAGCGGTCCGGACCGCTCGGGCGGCCGCGATACCCCTCATATAAGCGTTTACTAGGAGGCTCGGCGTGCGGCGACGTATGGCAGCCACTCACGCGGACGAGGGGAACGACCCGGTCCGTGCGGCGCGGGCCGCCCTCCGGATCGAGCGCCGCCGGACCGTCGACGAGCGGGAGGCGCTTCGGGCGTTCCGCGGTCGCGTGTCGTCGATACCCGACGAGAGCGTGAGCACCGGTCCGTCGGACGCCTCGGGGGGTGACGGATTCGCCGGTGTCAGAGGCCTAGCCGGCGGTTCGGTGAAGGGTTCCGTCGGGGGCGCCGGCCGCGGGACCGCCTCTCCCGGCTCTCGACTCGTCGCGGTGCGGGACGCGTACCGAGCGACGGTGATGTCGGTCCCGCACTACGAGGCGGAGTACGACGACACCTACGAGCGGAGCGTCGTCGAGGAGTTCGGCCCCGAGCTCGCGTACGCGCTCACCAGGACGGACTACTTCCACGAGGAGTACAAGCGCTCCCTGCTGAGCGCCGCCGAGACCGCGGTCCAGGAGCGCGAAGCGTTCCTCGACGCGCTCGAATCGGAGACCGAGTCGGTCGAGCGCGCCGAGTCCCGACTCGACCCGATCCGGACGGAGATCGAAGCGATCCGCGACGAACTCGGCGGCGACGCCGAGCCCCGGAGCGAGAGCGACGACGAAACCGAGGCCGGAACGCCGGGGTTCGGCGCGCTGGACGCCTGTCGGACTCGAATCGAGGCGCTCCACGGGGACTGCGACCGGATCGCGGCCCGCCGCCAGCGCGTGCTCGCGGAGCACGAGCGGCGGCTCGCGCTGAGCGACGACGTCGACCTGCCGGCGTACTGCTACCAAGACCTCGACGTCACCTACCCGGTCCTCGCCGCGGTCGGCTCGGTCGGCGAGCGACTGGACGGGCTCCGCGACCGGATCGAGCGGGCGATGGCGCGGACGCGGTGAGCCGTCGGTCCGCTCCGCCGCGGCCGAGGACCCGGTAACATCCGTGTCCGCGCCGATTCAAGTCCCTGGGCCACGTATCGGGTACTATGACGGACGAATCCGATTCCACCGACGCCGGCGCCGAGGGCGCGGCGGGAGACGGCCCGACGCCCACCCCCGGAATCCACCACGTGACCTGCGTCGCGGGCGACCCCCAGCGGAACCTCGACTTCTGGGTCGAGACGCTCGGCCTCCGGCTGGTGAAGCGGTCGATCAACCAGGACGACCCCGGCACGTACCACTTCTTCTACGGGGACGCCGAGGGCACCCCCGGCACCAGCATGACGTTCTTCCCGTGGACCGACCTCCCCGAAGGCGAGGTCGGCGCCGGGCAGGTCTCCCGAACCGCGTTCCGCGTCCCCGAGGGGAGCCTCGGCTACTGGGAGGAGCGGTTCGACGAGCGCGGCGTCGACTACGACGCCCGCGAGGAGCGCTTCGGCGAGACGGTCCTCCCCTTCCGCGACCCCGACGGGCTCCCGGTCGAGCTGGTGGCCGTCGAGATCCCCGACGACGACCCGACGACCGCGTGGACCGCGTTCGTCCCCGAGTCGGCCGCGATCCGCGGCTTCCACTCGGTGACGCTGTGGCTCGACGACGCCGAGCGCACCGAGGGGCTCCTCGAAACGATGGGGCTGACCGAGTCCGAGTCCGGGGCGGACGCCGCGACCGGTAACGACCGAACTCGCTTCGCCGCGGGCGGCGCCGTGGGCAAGTACGTCGACGTCGTCGAGACGGACCGGCAGGGGAGCTCGGGCCGCGGCACCGTCCACCACGTCGCGTTCCAGACGCCGACCGACGCCGACCAGTCCGGGACGCGCGACGCGGTGGCGTCATTGGGATTACGCCCCACGGAACAGATCGACCGCCACTGGTTCCGTTCCGTCTACTTCCGCGAGTTCGCCGGCGTCCTCTTCGAGCTCGCCACCGCGGACCCGGGGTACGCGAGCGACGAACCGCTCGACGCGCTCGGGGAGCGCCTGGTGCTACCCGGGCGGTTCGAGGACCGCCGCGACGAGATCGAGGCCGGGCTCGACGACGTGACGGTGCCGAGGCCGGAGACGGAGTTCGCCGCGAACCGCGCCGACTGAGCGGCGTCTCGGCGCGCCACCCCGGGCTGAACGCGATCCCCCCGCCCGAGACCGATCCCTCCCGAGACCGATCCCGCCCGAGACCGATCCTTCTAATCGCGCGCGGTCGAACGGACCCCCATGACCGAGGATCTCGGCACGCCCGTGCTGGACGATCACCTCCACCTCGACCCGCGACACGGGCGGGGGATCGAGGCCGTCGAGGAGTTCGCGCGGCTCGGCGGCACCCACCTGCTCGTGGTGAACAAGCCCTCGTGGCTGCTCGGCGTCGAGCCCGACGAGCCCGAGGAGTTCCGGGCCGTCTTCGAGGAGACGCTGGAGACGGTCGCGGCCGCGACGGAGGCGCTTCCGGGGCGCGCGTGGCCCGTCCTCGGCGTCCACCCCGGCCTGATCAGCCGGCTGGTCGACGAGCGCGGCTTCTCGCCGGAGGACGCCCGCGACCTCATGCGCGGCGGCCTGAAGGTCGCGAGCGAGTACGTCGCGGACGGCGACGCGCTGGCGCTGAAGTCCGGACGCCCCCACTACGACGTGAGCGACGCGGTCTGGGAGGCGTCGAACGCGGTCACGCGCCGCGCGTTCGAGCTCGGCGCCGAGGTCGACTGCGCGGTCCAGCTCCACACCGAGGCCACGGAGGACCTGACCGACCTCGCCGCGGTCGCGGAGGCGGTCGGCCTCGACCCCGCGAACGTCGTCAAACACTACGCCGCCGGCGAGCTGGCGGGCGTCACGCCGAGCGTGATGAGCGACGAGGAGCGGTTAGAGCGCGCCGCCGAGTCGGGCGAGCCGTTCCTGATGGAGACCGACTACGTCGACGACCCGGACCGGCCGGGGATGGTCCTCGGGCCGAAGACCGTCCCGCGGCGGGTGCGCTGGCTGCTGGAAGAGGGGCACGAGGAGGCGGTCCGGCGCGCGCACGTCGAGACGCCCCGGGACGTGTACGGGATCGACACCGAGTCGACGCTCGAACGGGAGCCCTGAATCCGGGATTCTCACGGGTGAGACGCGGTCTCGCGCGGCGATCGATAGGAAAGGCATTTGAGTAGTCCGGGCGACGTACGGGACATGACCGACGACGACGCCGTCGAAACGTTCTATACCGACGAACGCTGGCAGAACTGGCTCGACAGGCTGGCCGAGGAGGACCTCGACCCCGAGAACGAGGACTCCGCGCGGCTCCTCCTCAACCTCCAGGACGACGCCGCCATCGCCGTGGTGAAGGTGCTGGCCGCGTTCGACGAGGACCGCATCGACGAGGACCGCGCCGTCGAGGAGATCCACGACATCCGCGACATCGTCCTCGCCGACGTCGACTTCGACGACGAGGACAAGGTGATGCTGATCGACGGCGTCCAGACCTCGCTCGTCCCCGTCTTCTACGCGGCCGAGGAGTACGTCGTCGGCGGCGTCGTGGAGGGCGACGTGAGCGAATTCGTGCGCGCGGCCGCCGAGGCCGAGGAGGGCGACGACCTCGACGCCGCGCTCGGCTACGTCGTCCAGGCCGGCACGCGCGTCATCGACGGCGAGGCGCTCGACATGGAGCTCGTCGAGGACCTGGCGTACGGGCTTGTCTCCGAATGGGTCAACGGGCTCGACTCGCTCCAGTCGGCCATCGAGGACCCGGAAGTCGTCGAGGAAGAGGACTAACCGCGTCGGCGGACCCGTCCCCGCCGGGTCGATCGAAGTGAAGTGTTTTCAGCGCACGTAGCGTCCGGTCCGTATGGTGACTCTCGCGGCCGGGGTGGCGATCGCGCTGCTCGTCGTCTGGACGGCCAGCTCGTTCGTCCCGCTCGTGCCGGGCGGCGTCCTCGCGGCGCTGACCGTCGTCGGCTACGCGTACACCACCGGGTTCGCGGAGCCGAGCCTCGCCGTGGCGGTCGCGCTCGTCGTCGTCTCGCTTTTCGCCGCCGTCGCGGACGTCGCGTCGGGGATGGTCTCCGGGCGGCTCGGCGGTGCGTCGACCCGGACGGTCGTCGTCGGGACGCTGGTCGGGATCGCGCTCCTGATCCCGCTCGGCCCGATCGGGCTCGTCGTCGGATTGGGGGGCACCGTCTTCGTCGCCGCCCTCGACGAGCACGACGGCGACACGCGCGAGGCCGCTCGGCAGGCGGCCTACGCGGCCGTCGGCGCCCTCGCCAGCGCGTTCGTCCAGGCCGTCCTGCTCGCCGGCGTCACGGTCGCGTTCGCGCTGGCGGTCCGCTGAGGACGGACGCCGAGTTCACGCCGCGACGGAGAACAACAGCAGGTTGTGCGCCGCCGGGCCCAGCCCCATCGCCGCGACGAAGCCTAAGAGCAGGTAGCCCTCCGACGGGGTCTCGCGGACGTACGCCGCGAACAGCCACACGACGGCGCTCGCGACCGCGAGCTTCACGAGCAGGAACAGCCACCCCTCGCCCAACACCGGCACCGGGGGGATCCCGCCGAGTTCCAGGAGGATCCGCGATATCGGCGTGCGCTCGCCGAAGCCGAGCTGGGTCGTGCCGACCGCGGTCGAGACGCCGTCGAGCGCGTGGCCGAACAGCGCGAGGGCGCCGACGCCGCCGGTGACCGCGACCTCGGGCCGGAGGCGCGTCAGGCCGGCCCAGGCGGCGCCGGTGATCGGGAGGGCGAGCGCGAGCGCGACCGCCGACCAGCGCGCGCCGGCGAGAGAGAGCCCGGTCCCGAGGGCGACGGCGACGACGGGGAGGAGGCAGAGCGCGCCCGCGGCCGCGAGGGCCGTCGGGAGTTGATACGCTTCCCGTCCTCTCC
>NZ_SGXU01000208.1:0-728 GCF_005435015.1 Halorubrum sp. SP9 | reverse complement strand
ATTCGGCATCAGACGGTGCGTCCGTTAGTGACGACTAGCTGGATTGGTCAATATCCAGCGGGGACTTCCAACAGGTGAGTATCCCACACGCAACCCCCTTCGTTTCTGTTTCTAGTGGACAAAATAATTAGGAGGTCTGGAAACCTCGCACGCACCGTATTGAGTACGTCAATACCGTCCATCACCGGCAGTTCATAGTTAGAGACCACGCCAATCTGTGGGTGGTGAGGTGTGGTCTAACGCATCTGAAACCGTCGTCGCTATTGTCACTATAATTTGGTCATCCTGTTGTTCAAGATACATCACCCCCAGAGCCACAATCATAGGGTCGTCATCAACGTGTACTACAGACACATCGCTCGGTATTCCGTGGCACACTACTCGCATAATGATCGGATGGGTGACTAGAACAACAGAAATCTCGTAAAATTACTGGTCGTGGTATCCACGCCGTGCCCAAGACCGGTGGTGATGGTCACGCCGCCTGGTCACTCGCTTCGATCAGCCGCGAGAGCACCTCCTGCCTATCTGGGGGCTCTGACCCCTGGGTGATTCGGCCGGTCACGAGATCTATCAGGTCGTACTGTCGCAGGATTGTGCGAGTCTGGGTGTCATCAACGCCGAGTCCTCGCCGAACCTCATACACGGTTCGTGAGTCGGTGAGTACTGAGACGAGCTCGGCCACGGACACCTCACCGGGCAGTTCAAGTGATTCAACCGCAGAAAGT
>NZ_SGXU01000207.1:0-728 GCF_005435015.1 Halorubrum sp. SP9 | reverse complement strand
TCTACACCGATCACGTCCTCTCCGTACCCGAACTCTCGCTCTGCGGCATCGTTGACGAATGTGAATTTTCCATTAGCATCGAGCGCATATACTGGGTCATCAACTGCTTGAAGAATGGTCTCGTACCGTTCGACGTCTAAGAGTTGGTTCTGGTGTTCGATTTCAATCCCAATCCGCTGTGCGAGAAGGTTGGCAAACTCGTGTTCGTCGCGGTCAAACGTCTCTGACCGCGGCTCGCTACTCGTAAAGTTGATCGTTCCGTATAGTTCTCCATCAACAAAGACTGGCACGCCGATATACGCGACGCTGTTCTCAGACGCTGGATGCGTTCCGTAATCCTCCACAGACGCGTCGGCGAACGATATGGATTCGAGAAGATCTTGATTGAGTGTGGCTTCACACAGCTGATCCGAAATATCGTATGTCGTCTCTTTTTCGCGCTCGGTCGTCGAACCAACCGTGTACTCAATCTCGATTGTTGAGTTCTCTACTTTCGTAAGAATTCCAGTGTCGAGTCCAACGTAATCCTGACCAAGTGAGAGTAGTTGGGTGACGATTGTCTCGTGACTATCTGTAGTTGTTTTAGGCTGATAGACTTGATCGAGTGAGTCCGCATCAAATTCGACTGTACGCTGTTGTTCGTCCTCATCTGCTCCGTTATTTTGGATCAGTCGGTCAAGTGCTGCTGTAGCCGCAGATGTAGCCTGAGTCAGTCGCGAAAGATCACC
>NZ_SGXU01000206.1:0-729 GCF_005435015.1 Halorubrum sp. SP9 | reverse complement strand
ACTGGCAAACTGCTATGGTCTATTGCCGATGAATATGTCTGGAATAAAGTTGCTGGTTCAAATACTCAGATACCCAAGTAGATACGAGACCAATGACTTTACGCGATTCGGCTTGGGATGCCGTTTTGGAGCAGATAATCTGCACAGGGAAATTTAAGCTCAACGACCTGCCATTCAAAGAAAACGAACGTTCGACCGTTCGTCGAGTCTGTCGAGAAGCCCAAGGGTATGGCTGGCTCCAACGGACCTCGGAAGGGAGCTCAATATGGCGAGCAGGCCCGAAGGCAGAAATGCTGATGAATCTCAGTGAAGAAAAATTGAGGCTTGCGAGAGAGTGAAATGCAATCGAAAAAGCGCAGCTCAGAAGCCGCTCTATCGATTCCACCGCCTCAAAGCCACAAGAGTGGACGATTAAAATATCTCGTCGAAAACAGCTATCTATCACTAGAAACAGTCACTTTCGACTTCGAAGAAATATCGACCACTGAATTCGCAGAGGTCCGTCGACTAGTAGCAGAAGCTGAAATCATCACGCCACTTCACGCAGACTTGAAAGCAGTGGCCACGTGGTTCTTACGACGGACAGGGTGTAGAGAAATCACCTACGAACAAAAGTATCCAGAGAGTGCTCGAATAGCAGATGTCGCATGTGTCTCGACAGGGCAATATGCCGAAGTCGGGAACGTTGAGGATGTCACACGGGTCTACCAAATGCTTGGTCTAGATGTG
>NZ_SGXU01000205.1:497-730 GCF_005435015.1 Halorubrum sp. SP9 | reverse complement strand
ACGTAGGCGGATCCTTCAACGTGACCGTCGTCGTTGATCCAAATGTCGTCGGTGAGAACGTCACTTTCAACGAGCGCGTCGTCGGTGCTGTCGTTGCTGTTGGCTTGTGTGCTCATAGTAACGCCAGGAACCCGAGTGAACGGGATCCTCGCAAAGAATTGATCCACGACTTACGCGAGGTAGTGTTCGCGCATCTGCCGCGCGTAGAAGTCGTGAATCTCGTCGCACAGCGG
>NZ_SGXU01000205.1:0-487 GCF_005435015.1 Halorubrum sp. SP9 | reverse complement strand
CGCGCCGTATTTGCTGTCTTTCCACGTCGGCCCATTACGGAACGAGCGGTGTCCGTCGGGTTTCACGACACCGAACGGGTCGTCTGAACCCATCTTTTTCCGAAGGAACGACGCCACTTCGGACGCTTGAAGCCATCGTTCCTCGGCGTCTCGGCGCGGATCGAGTTTGAACCGCGAGGTGATCGTCTCACGGTACACGCCTGATAGTTCAAGCGTTACCGTCTCGTCGCTCGGAGTCACGACCTCAACCGTTGCCGCGTCGGACGGGTCGAGAACACGATCCCGAACGAACCACGTTTCACAGTCGTCGTCCGTACACTTCCGTAGCTCGCGGGTTCGAAGCCCGTCTCGCTCGCCGTACTCGAACGTTGCCGACGTGTTGCCACAACACGGACACTCGTCCGTGTCCGTCGTCGGCAGCACGTCGAACGCGGCTTCGGCGTCGTCCTCGTGGATTGTTACGTCGTCGTACCCCGCGAGCAGATCC
>NZ_SGXU01000204.1:0-731 GCF_005435015.1 Halorubrum sp. SP9 | reverse complement strand
GCTTAGGACGCTATCCCGTAGGGGTCCGCCGGTTCAAATCCGGTCCCGCGCATACTGCCTCGAACGAACGTGAGAGGCATTTTTGGCGCAGGTTCGAATTCCCTCGGTATCCGAATCCGTGTTAGTAGTTATATACTAACAGGGGCGTTGAGTAGCCATGGGAGGGGACCCCGGCGACGCCGATGTCCACCGGGAGACCGGCGCTGCCGGCGATCGGTATCGGATGCTGTTCGAGAACAACCCGATCGTCATCTGGGAGCACGACTTCTCGGCGGCGAAGTTGTACTTGGATTCGCTGGAGGTCGACCCGACGGAGGTCGCGGCGTTTCTCGACTCGCACCCCTCGGAAGTGGCGGCGCTCTTCGACGAGGTCGAAACGGTCGACGTGAACCGGAACGCGGTGGAGTACTACGGGGCGCGTTCGAAGGAGCACCTCCTCGACAACGTCGATCAGGTCCTCGACGAGGAGGCGTGGGATCTCACCGTCGAACTCTGGGCCGGCATCGCCGCCGGGAAGACGCGGTTTCGGGGCGAGACGGTCGCTAACACGTTCGACGGGAAGCGCCGGCACCAGATCCTCCAACTGTACGTCCCCGAAGCGTACGCCGAGACCTACGAGCGCGTGTACATGACCGGGACCGACATTACCGACCTCAAAGAGCGCGAACGCGAGTTACAGCGGGAGCGCGACAAGCTCGACGAGTTCGCGAGCATCGTCTCGCACGACCTCC
>NZ_SGXU01000203.1:0-732 GCF_005435015.1 Halorubrum sp. SP9 | reverse complement strand
AGCTTAGGTAGACAAGGCTAGGAATCTTCCAATTCGCGATTTCCCAGTCTTCATCATCAAGTTCTGCCTTCGGCTTTTCAAGGCTTTGTGCGAGACGGGCGGCCCATTCTTCTTGTTCTTCTTCAGACAAACTCTCACGGTCAGGGTCGACGTTTAGTTTGAGAGATGCCGTTTTGATAGCCTTCAATTCCTGACCAGTGAACCAATCAGTGAAGTTCGGGTCGGACTCTTCCTCGGCAATGTCTTCATACACCTCTTCACTGTCAGGGATTTTCCAGTCCACACCCTTGTATTTCAGAACGAGTTGGGTGTTGTTGATTGTCCGACGGTGGGTATCAAGTCTGTTATCGATGGTGAGCAGGTGGTACCAGTATCGGTCGAGTTGGTCCTTTGAGAAGTTAGTGGTGAATGAACCATCGCCCGTCCATCCAACTTCACCATCCTCCTCGTCTGCCTCGATTTTCACCCCAAGGTAGAGCCACTCACAGAACCGCTCAACGCGGTTAATGATGTCTTGCATCGAGTTGGGAGAGTACCCGACCCGGCGTCGCGGCTTCTTACCACGGTCAAAGGTCCACCGAGCGAAGTCGAGCCGCCAATCTTCGAACGCTTGGAGCTCAAGCTTGTTTAGATTGTTCTGGAGGCTCGCCCGTATTGCGGGGATGTTCATCTCTTCCGGAGTATATTCGGGGATTGGTTCGTCGTCATTCGGATTTGTTGAGGTGCTCATTT
>NZ_SGXU01000202.1:0-742 GCF_005435015.1 Halorubrum sp. SP9 | reverse complement strand
GTACCATCGTCGTGTCGTACACGCTGTGGAACGTGTACAAGTACCGCGACGACGGGAACCGGTCGGACGAGGAGTTCGACGCGCCGGTCGTCGGCGAGCTCCCCACGGGACAGGGCGGTCCGAAAGCCAAGAAGCTCTTCCTCTCGTTCGGGTTGAGCGCGATCGTGGTCATCAGCCTCGTCGTGTACGCGTACGGGCTCCTCCTCTACGTCGAGCAGGGACCGGACACCGGCGACGAGGGAGACATCGAGATCATGGTCGAGGGGTACCAGTACGGCTGGGCCTACGAGTACCCCAACGGGCACACCGAACGGGGTGAGCTGATCGTGCCGGCCGACCAGCGGATCGACCTCAACATCACGTCGAGGGACGTGTGGCACAACTTCGGCTCGTCGGACTTACGGATAAAGTCCGACGCCATTCCCGGAGACTACAGCGAGACGTGGTTCGCTGTGAGCTCCGAGGACGTCGAGGCGCAAGGCGGGGAGGCGACCTACCGCGTCGAGTGCTTCGAGCTGTGCGGTCCGGGTCACTCCCAGATGAAGAGCCAAATCACGGTCCTGCCGCAAGACGAGTGGGAGGAGTGGTACGCGAGCACCGGTAACAGCTCCGAGAGCGCCAGTATCGGGGCCTCCGGCGCCGGCTTCGCCGCGGCCAGCGGGGTGGGCGCATGAGCGAACTCCCGCCGACGACCTCCGTCAAGCGCTGGTTCGTGACGACCAACCACAAGGACATCGGAATC
>NZ_SGXU01000201.1:0-748 GCF_005435015.1 Halorubrum sp. SP9 | reverse complement strand
GCTCGACATTGATTCGGAGGCGATACGTATTGTCGATCGATCCGGTGTCGGGCCGCGTGGGGTCCAACAAGGTCCGATACGAGTAGTCGTGGAAGCGGCTCTGGATGTCCAGCCACTCCTGGAACTCCTCACTAGTCTGCGCGTCGTCGACGCCGGCGACGAGGTCGTCGATCCACTTTTTGATGGTACTGTTCATTTCGTCTGATCGCGTGTTGGTCTCTTCGAAGGAGATCGACGAGTCTCTGGTCGTGGACATCGTGTTCACCGAATCGAGTTCACGGCGACTGCGTCTGTTCAGATCGTGCCGCACCCCTCAGGGGCGTCTAAAAACACATCGCAACAGCGCAACTGACCGGTTCAATCGATTCTGCGGGGGAAATACTCAAAGTACAAATACTACAGATCGGTCACCGATGGGGACTTACGACTGCTCCTACCACCTCTACAAAACGAGGGGGCAGATTGCTTGATGTTGCTACTGGTTCCCCTTTTATTCATCTATGACCACACTCTCGAAACAGCGGATTCAGCACAATCAGGTCGCGATCTACGCCGTCGCCGCTCTCCTCTCGGTTGGGGCCGGGTTTGGGCTCCCAAGTGCGAGCTCGGTCCTGGAACCGCTCATCAATCCCGTGTTGGCCGTGCTGTTGTACGTCACATTCCTCGAGATACCGTTCGTCCGGATCCGGCGTGCGTTCCGAAACGGCCGGTTCATGGCGGCTGCGCTGGGTATGAACTTCTTGGTCGT
>NZ_SGXU01000200.1:0-750 GCF_005435015.1 Halorubrum sp. SP9 | reverse complement strand
GCTTCGTCCTTCTACTCCGTGATAACAGCTGATTAGATCGCTATTCAACACAGCACCCCATTCGACAGCTGAAGCAGTAATCCGATTCGGAACCCGAGGCATTGATCAGCTTGAATCGGATGTCTCCGAGAGCAAATCTATCGAGATCAAGTTCCTGATTGATGTTGAAGATAATGTAGGGCACTATCAGTTAAGCTACACAGACGTTGTAGATTCATCCTGACCTAACAGAGAGTTATATTGGAACATCATCTCCACGAATCATATCAATATCCGCTCGTGAGAGGAATTCGCGATATGGCCTATTTCGCCTGCCATCCGCTTGTTGGAGCTGGCCCTTATGGTTCGCTTTCACATGAAATTTGAACGTCTTTGGCGTCGATTCTGTGTCTCCAGATACCTCGGCACCGCATTCGGCACACGTGAACGTGCGATCGTCGCTCATACCCAATAATCGGTCTCAGCAATAATGAAAAGTCGGACACCAAATACAGCGAATAGAGACTTACTTCTCAAACGTCAGTAGCGCAGATGAGCAAGGGCGGTTCAGCTGCGGATCGAAGTGAGTAGCGAATTCTTGGTCGACTAATTCGAATCCGTCAGCTTCGTGTTCGGATATCCTCTTGTTCAGCTCTTCGTCGAACACTTCGTCATCCGATTCTTTCAGTTCGACAACCTTCTTTCCCATACCTATCCGTCTGACTGAATCATAAAAAAATAATCGTGCCGTCGGTGTCGCCTCTTAGATCC
>NZ_SGXU01000199.1:0-757 GCF_005435015.1 Halorubrum sp. SP9 | reverse complement strand
GTCGATGTCCGGATCTTGGTCGGCTTGCCGAATTGCGCCGACGAGCGACGGCACCGCGTTGGTGCCCTGAACCGTTGCGCCGAAGAACGTGAGCGTTACTCCCGGTGCGCGTCCCCAGGCAGCCTCCCGGAAATCTTCCCGTGCGGATCCCGTGAGTGAGGTGACGATGCCGATATTCGACGGAAATGACGGCACCGGCTGTTTGCGATCATCAGCGAAGAGGCCCTCATCGGCCAGTTCAGCACGCAATGCTTCTAATTGTTGAGACCGCTCAGAGTTGCCGACCGGCCAGTAGTTTTTGACGTTGAGCTGGGTCCGGCCGCCATCTGTGTAGAAATCGACGTTCGCACGGACGATCACCTCCTCGCCCTCTGTGATATCCCCCTCAATCCGATCACGGTACGATGACCAAATAATACACTGGATTGTTTCGTCGCCGTCGACATCACGTAGCGTAAAGAACGTTCCATACCCCTTCGCTGTCGCATCCGATACTTCGCCGACGACATACGTTGGAAATCGGTCAGCTGCGGATTCGAGGGTTGCCGCGATCTCGTCGTTGAGCCTGGCTACTGACCACGCCGTTTCATTGGCTTCCGCGTTCCCACTCCCAATTTCATCGTCAACGGCCATTCGCTCACGCCTATGACAGCAGGTGATTTAGTTTATGGGCTTGCTCCGTCGTGTCGACTCAGCCATCCCTGCCGCAGGCTCAGGGGCACCGCTGTTTCGGTCGTACTCATGTCGGGTTGACCAC